>NZ_JANRHH010000054.1:0-56517 GCF_030433435.1 Polycladomyces subterraneus | reverse complement strand
CCGCAAAGTTGACGATTTTTCTGTAATCGGCGAGTGTCAAGACGCTTTCACCCATGATACAATCGAAGAGAAAACGGTCAGGCAGTGGAAAAGGAGGAAACGACCATGCAAGACCCACGGTTATCGCAATTGGCAAAAGTATTAGTGCATCATTCGTGCAGGGTGAAAAAGGGTGACAATGTATTGATCGACGTGTTCGGCCCGGACCACGATCTCGTACGGGCGTTGATACCGGAAATCCGCGCAGCCGGTGGGTATCCGTTTGTTCAACTACATAACCATGCATTGATCCGGGCGATGTTACTGGACACCGATGAGGAGCATATGAAACGTCTGGGCGAAATCGGCCTGTATCAGATGAAACGGATGGATTGTTATATCGGTATCCGCGGCGGGCAAAACATCATCGAACTGTCCGACGTTCCGTCCGACCATATGAAGTGGTATATGGAACATTTCAACCATCCCGTCCACACCGAACAGCGGGTGAAACACACGCGGTGGGTGGTGTTGCGTTATCCCAATCCGTCGATGGCCCAACTGGCCAATATGAGCACGGAGGCATTTGAGGATTTCTATTTCCGTGTCTGCACGTTGGACTACGGGCGGATGGCCAAAGCGATGGAACCGTTGGTGAAGCGGATGGAGCAGGCCAAGGAGGTGCGGATTGTCGGGCCGGGGACGGATCTCACTTTTTCCATCGAGGGAATGCCGGCCATTCCATGCTACGGACAGTGCAACATTCCCGACGGGGAAGTGTATACCGCTCCCGTCCGCAATTCCGTGAACGGGACGATCACGTTCAATACGCCGACGGTATATCACGGAGTGAACTTCGAGAACGTCCGCCTGCGCTTTGTCGACGGCAAGATCGTGGAAGCGACGGCCAATGACACCAAGCGGTTGAATGAGATTTTGGATACGGACGAAGGAGCGCGCTATATCGGGGAATTCAGCCTCGGCTTCCACCCGCACATCCGGCATCCGATGAAGGATATCCTCTTCGACGAAAAGATCGACGGCAGTTTCCACTTCACACCGGGAAGCGCCTATGAGGATTGCGACAACGGCAACCGTTCTGCGATTCATTGGGACATGGTCTGCATCCAACGGGAGGACTACGGCGGAGGGGAAATCTACTTCGACGGCGAACTGATCCGCAAAAACGGCCGTTTCGTCGTACCGGACTTAGAACCGCTCAACCCCGAAAATCTGGACATTTCCGCATAAAATGGTTTCAAATCTCTTTAATAGGGAAAATGTTAGTAGATTTGAAGGGAACTACAAGTATGCTGTAGGATTTTCCCAGCAAAATTCCAGGAGACCAAAAAGGAGTGGTTGGGCATGAAGGCAACAGGGATTGTCAGAAGAGTAGACGAGCTGGGACGGATCGTCTTGCCGGTGGAATTGCGCCGCACGTTGGATATTGATGTGAGAGACCCGGTGGAAATCTACGTGGACGGCGACAACATCATACTTAAGAAATACAGTCCTTCCTGTCTGTTTTGCGGCCAGGTGGAAAATGTCATCTCCTACAAAGGGAAAAACGTGTGCCAGACTTGCGTGGAAGAATTGGTCTCCATGAAGGATCGTGCGTAACCGGTCGGGCAGGTAGGCCCGTTTTGCTGGTTTCTCCCCCTCTCCTCCTATCGGCCTGTTTTTGCAGGCCTCTTTTTTGTGTCTCATGTCCGCTGGTATAATTCGGAATAGGAGAGGAGGGTGCAAAGTGGAGGAACAATTGGTCTCCACCTTGGTTGAATTGCTGAACATCCCGAGTCCGACCGGGAGAGCAGACGCGGCCATTACATACGTAGAGGAGCGCTTGAAAGACCTGCCGTATTCGCTGATCCGCACGCACAAAGGAGGGCTGTTGCTCGAGATTCCGGGAAAGGATGAGGAGACGATCCGGTTCATCACCGCCCATGTGGATACACTGGGGGCGATGGTGAAACAGATCAAAGAGAGCGGTCGTTTGCGGATCACTGCAATCGGGGGGGTGACCTGGCACTCCCTCGATGGGGAAGGTTGTACGATTGAGACTCAGTCCGGTCGGTGTTTCAGGGGCACAATCTTGGCTACACATTCTACTCCTCATGTCTATGCCGACGCCCGGACGCAACCACGAACGGAAGAAAACATGGAGGTTCGCTTAGATGCCCGTGTCCGCGATGCCGATGAGGTGCGTCGACTGGGGATCAATGTGGGCGATTTTGTCTTTTTTGATCCGCGTGTAGAAGTGACGGAAACCGGATTTGTCAAATCGCGACATCTGGATGACAAAGCCAGTGTGGCTATTTTGATCGAACTCATCCGCCGGATTGCCGATGAAAGATGGATCCCACCGGTCACTACACACATTTTTTTCAGCAACTACGAAGAAGTGGGACATGGCGCCAATGCGGTGATCTCGGAAAAAGTGCGGGAATATTTAGCCGTCGACATGGGTGCGATCGGAGAAGGGCAGGAATCAGACGAATTCAGCGTCTCCATCTGCGCCAAGGACTCCTCGGGACCATATCATTTCGGCTTGCGGCAGAAACTGGTCCATCTTGCAGAACAGCACGGCATACGCTATCGGGTCGACCTGTATCCGCGATACAGCTCGGATGCCAGCGCCGCTTTGCAGGCGGGACACGACCTCATCTGGGGACTGATCGGGCCGGGAGTGGATTCGTCCCACGCATATGAACGGACTCATCGTGAGGCATTGGTCCATACGTATCGGTTATTGTATCATTATCTTCAAACACCGTCACTTTAGAGAGGGAAAAAGCGCGATGTGGGATGAAATCCGGGAAGTGCTGGAAAACGGCAGTGAGGAAGAAAAAGAGTTGTTCCGACTCACTTTACAAGCCGTCCGGCAAAAACGGGAGAGGCAAAGTGCGTATCCATCCGGATTCATGGGCTTGTCTGGCAGGTTTGTGGCCCCCGATGTGTATGAATTCCGGGTGTCCGTCACCCCCTATTTGCTCAACCGTGGCGGAGTGGTTCACGGCGGTATGACCGCCCTATTGGCCGATTCCACGATGGGGTCCTTGATCAACCGTTCGTTGCCGGACGACCAGTTTGCCGTAACGTCGGAGATGAAGATCCATTATCTCAGTCCGGGGAGGAGCAAGGAACTGATTTCACGCGCCACCTTGCTGGATTTGCGGCATCCGTTTGCCGTAGCTTCCTGCACGGTCACTGATGAGCGGGAGCGAAAGATCGCCTACGCCACCGGTACGTTTTTCATCGGAACCCGCAGATAAACACCATCCCCTGCGGCATGAGCCCGCGGGGGATGGTCGATTTTAAAGAGCGTGTGGGAAAACCCTGCCCTTTAGGGTTGGGATGAAAGCGAGTGTCGGACGCGGGGGGCTTCAGCACCGACATTGTTCCAATGAGCTTCTGATCAATTCTGAAAATACCGGTAAAATCCCGTATAATACAATGATGCGAGAAAAAACATACAAAGAGGAAGTGATCACGATGATGAGAACCTACCTCGGAGTGCGGTCAGATCGTAAAGAAGACATGAAAAGAACGTACCCATCGTTGCTACGGATATGTGGCAGACAGAGACGTCAATGCCGCAAGAAAAATCCTGCATCGAGCGATGGGATACGTTCCTGAACCGAGATACTGACAATAACACTTTTCTAGGCTTGGACGAAGCCTTCGTGGATGGATTTGGGTTGCCACGCCAGATGAAGCGAGAAGCTCACGGCGACCCAGGGGAGTGCCTCTGGTGCTTAAGCTGTGTGGAGCAAGTCACTTTCCTGCGACGAGTTCCAGCTTGGTCAGATAGCCGATTGGTTGACCTGCCAAATTCCCTTTCTGCAGGTACAACAGCGCCGGGCCGTCCGGGCGAATCGGCTTGCCATCGCGAGTGAAACGTAAAATGCCCGAACGCGCTTCTTCCAGAGTGATTTTGATTTGATTGCCGTCGGATTGGTGACAAATGACGTGAGTGGCATCCGGATCAGGTTCGGCATGCTCCAGAAAGATGGACAGTTTCATCCCGTAACCCTCGACGCCTGGGAAATATTCTTCCATGGGAATTTTGCGTTCGTCCACGATCCAGATCGTCGGATCGAGGTTGATCTGAAATCGGACTGCTCCGGTGATCAAAATGACTTCGTTCATGTGATGTCGGCTCCCTCGTCTGGATGGTTTATTTGGCATGTTTCATTATACATGATTGGTTGGATGCAAAAAATAGGATGTAAGACGATCAGCCCGCAAGCAGTCGAGGAGGAAAACAGATGAGACACCCCCTGTTGGAAGAGCTGGTGGCCAAACACCGGCCAGATACCAAGGACGGCAAGGTAGCGGATTATATCTCCGCACTCAGCCGACAAGATCCATCCCTGCTGGGCATCGCAACGGTGACACCCAATCAGAAAGTGATGTATGGCGGGGATGCACCGACGGTCTCATTCACTTTGCAAAGCATCTCAAAAGTGATCAGTTTGGTGTTGGCGTTGATGGATCATGGAGAAGAGACGGTATTTTCCCAAGTGGGCATGGAACCGACGGGGGACCCGTTCAACTCGTTGTACAAACTGGAAATGATGAGTCCGCCCAAGCCGCTCAATCCCATGATCAACGCCGGTGCAATGGTGGTCAGCTCGCTGGTGAAAGGATCGGGTGTAGAAGATCGGGTCGGTCGTCTGCTGGATTTGGTACGGGCGATGGCAGACAATCCCGAGATCGAAGTGGACGAAGAAGTGTTCCGATCCGAATATGAAACCGCGCACCGTAATCGTTCGATCGCCTACTTTTTGAAAGAATACGACCAAATCGACGATGTGGAAGAAACCCTGCAGGTGTATGTGCGGCAATGTGCCATTCGTGTCACTTGCGAGGATTTGGCACGGATTGGTCTGAGCTTGGCCCAGTATGGGCGTTCCGTGACCGGGGAACAGATTATCCCGCAATCGATCGCCAGGTTGGTGAAAACCTTTATGGTGACATGCGGAATGTACAATGCGTCGGGGGAATTTGCCATCCGGGTCGGCATTCCCGCCAAAAGCGGCGTTTCCGGAGGGATCCTGGCTTCTGTGCCGGGCAAGATGGGGATCGGCATCTTCAGCCCCGCATTGGACGACAAAGGAAACAGCCGCGCTGGTGTTCGGTTGTTGCAGAGTCTGTCACAGGCATGGCAACTGAGCATTTTTTAATGGAGTTTGGGACGGTTTGGAAGATGGGTGGCCTGATTTCACTTCGTCCTTAGAGGGAATGAGGACACATTGAACTTGTCAGATTCATGTGGGTCAGCACTTTGCAAATTAATCGGGAACATGTTACACTATGATCAAGTGTAGTGGGTACGGCCGTTTACATTCCTAAAAGAGTAGCGGTCGGATAGGGGGGTTCTCTGTTGACGCCAACACAGACCGATCTCAATCTACGGGCGCTGGAATTGTTGCGCGAAGATGCGGAAAAGATTCACCAGTTGATTCATGTGCAACTGGAACATTTGACAGCGCCGAAATGTCCGTTGTACGAAGAAGTTTTGGACACGCAGATGTTTGGCCTTTCCAGGGAGATCGATTTCGCCGTCCGGGCGGGCTTGATCGATCGGGAGCAAGGCCGGGAGATCATCAGCGACTTGGAAAGGAAGTTGGCCGATCTCTACACGAAAGTACTCCCCTTATCAAAAACCAAAGAATCATGACGCGCGAAGACTCCGATTGCGGGGTCTTTTTTATTTTTCTCTATGAATACGTTCTACTCTTCAAATGGTGGGTAAATCCCGCGCAAATCATCCACCAAACGGCGGAGCGCCGGAGAAAGGGCCCGACGGTCAGGATGAAACAGACAAACGGGCAGTTGCGGATGCAGTTCAGGGATGCGCAACAGGCGCCATCCGCCATGGTCATGGGTCAAGGCCATCCGGGGGAGGATAGCGACCCCAATTCCTTCGGATACTGCTTGTTTGATCGTTTCCATGTCGGGCAATTCGAGAATGGGATCGATGGTCAAATCGTGCCGTTTCAATTGTTCATCGATCAGCCGTCGCTCAGTTGTCCCCTGAGAAGGAAGGATGATGGGGGTTTCCGGTAAACGTTTCAAATGGAAAATACGCCATGCGGGCGATCGGGTCCTGGAAGGAAACGGCCGATGTCAACGTGTCATAGACCAAAACGGATACGGGAAAGCGGAAAGGGATACCGGTCCGGTATGCGATGCCCAAATCGATCCGCCCCTCTTCCAACGCTTGAATGATCTGCACTTCGGTTAGGGTCAGCATGCGGATGTGAACTTGGGGGCGTTCGGGGTGCAAGTAGGGAGATAATCGCTGAAGCGTAAATCGTGCCAGAGTGGCATCGACACCGATTGTGACCCGGATAATCGAATCGCCATTTTTTTGATGCAGGGCATGTTTACTTTCTTCATAAAGGGAAACCATTTTTTGGGCATAGGGAAGAAAGGATTTTCCCTCCGGTGTAAGCGAAACGTGGGGACGGTGGAACAACATGCAGCCCAGCTCCTCCTCCAGGCTCCGGATTTGTGCGCTGACGGCGGGTTGGGTCAACATCAGCTCTTCTCCGGCTTGGCGAAAATGCCGATGCTTCGCTACCGTGAGAAAGGTGATCAACTGTTGGATGTGCATAAGACCCTCCCGTTTGATTAAATTCATTTATCAACGTCATGATAATGATAAATTAGATTTTTTTCAACAATTCGACTACGATGGGAGGTGAAAGGAGGAAATTCATTTGAACAAAGCCATTGGCTTAGATGATGTGGTAGTGGCTGAAACGGCTTTGTCCGCCATTGATGGAGAGCGGGGACATCTGGTTTACCGCGGATATTGGGCGAAGGAACTGGCGCTGTCGTCATCGTTGGAAGAGGTGGCGTATCTGTTGTGGTACGGCCGTTTGCCCACACAGGCGGAACGAACCGTCTTTCTTCAAAAATGGCGGGAGGCTCGGGAGTTATCGGAAGAGATGCAGCGATGGCTGATGTCCCTTCCACGATCCTTGTCTATGAGCAGCGTCTTGCAGTCGGCTATCGCCGCCTTATCGGACGAAACACAGTTTGACTGGCCGCCGACGCCAGATCAGGCATTGCAAGTGGCGGCCAAAATTCCGACGATCATCGGGGTTCGCCGCCATGCGTTACAGGGTGTGCCGTTTGATCCTCCGATGCGGGATTGGACCCATGCGCAATGGCACGGTTGGTGTACGTGCGGAAATGTGTTGCCTCCCCGATATGTGCGCGCACTGGAGGCTTATCTCATCCTGACGGCGGAACACGGACTGAATGCGTCTACCTTTACAGCTCGCGTTGTGACATCCACACAGGCGGATCTACCGTCTGCGCTGTCGGCCGCTATCGGCGCATTGAAAGGTCCGTTGCACGGCGGTGCGCCATCTCATGTGGAAACCATGCTGGAGGAGATCGGTGACGAACGGCTGGCCGAGGCGTATCTGCGATCGCGTCTGGAACAAGGAGAGCGATTGATAGGCTTCGGTCACCGAGTGTACAAAACCGTCGACCCCCGGACAGAAGCGCTGAAAGAGATCGCACAAGAGATGGCCGAGGAGGAGCCCTGGTTTCGGTTGGCACTCTATGTGGAAAAAGAAGCGGTCCGTCTGCTACAGGAATACAAACCGGGACGCCAACTGTACGCCAATGTGGAATTCTATGCATCGGCAGTGTTGAAAGCGATCGGTTTGCCCAAGGAGATGTATACGCCCACCTTTGTGGCTTCACGGGTGATCGGGTGGGCCGCGCACGCGTTGGAGCAGGCAGCAACTAATCGGATCATCCGCCCCGGTTCCCGCTATGTCGGTCCGATGCCGCAAGAGTGACGAAATCCCCCTGCAACCGCAGGGGGATTTTTGTGATGTGAGTCTTAGACGACAAAGAATGCCGTACCCAAAATAACGTAAACCAACAGCAACAACACGCCTTCATACCAGTTGGTAGACCCGTCACGGGAAATGGAGGAAGCGATGAAAGCAGAGACAGCAATCGCCGCCAGTTCGTAACCCGAAAACACCAGATCCATCGGTTTGCCGACCAAGTAGCTGGCGAATACCAGTACCGGCGCGACAAACAATGCCACTTGCAAACTGCTGCCGATCGCGATTTCCACCGCAGCGCCGATCCGGTTTTTCATTGCCAGGAACACCGCGGCGCTGTGCTCGGCGGCATTGCCGATGATCGCGATCAGAAACGCACCGACAAACAGCTCCGACCAACCCAGTGCATGTGCGACGGCTTCCACGCTGTGGACCAACCATTCACTTTGAAGGGCGACAAAAGCGGTGGAAACCAATAGGAGCAACAGAGAAATGCCTTTGGACCACTCCGGTCCCTCTTCTTCTCTCTCCGCAACGGGTGCTGATGCAGCGGCAAAGGCCGGCGTTCCGACAGTCGGGACCTTTTCCGGTTCGTCCAGCGGAGAGTGTTCCTCCGGCATACCGTCCACTGCATCTCCCAATTCTTTGCGGTGGGTTACCAAGGAGAAGAACAGCCAAAGGAAGTATCCGATGATCAGTGCACCAGCAATACTCAGGCTCAAGATATGTATTTCTGTTCCTTGGAGTCCCTTGATAAACACAGCGGGAATGAATAACGCGATCACAGCCAGCAACATCAGGGAAGCATTGTGTCCGGCCAGCATCGTGTTAAACCGTTGAATTTTGTACCGCAAACCGCCGCACAGCACACTCAATCCGAGTACGAGCAACAGGTTGCCGATGATGGACCCTGTAATACTCGCCTTGACCATATCGAACAATCCGGCTTTCACCAAGAAAAACGCGATAATCAGCTCAGCGGCATTGCCGAAAGTAGCGTTCAAAAGCCCCCCCAGGCGTTCGCCGGCGTAATGGGCGACGCTTTCCGTGGCCTTACCCAGCAATGCGGCCCAGAACAACAGCGAAAAACAGGCAGTGGCGAATTGAGTCGGTTGGGAATGGAGAAAAAAGTGCGCACCGATACTTAGAAGTGTAGACATGATCAACAACGGCAAAAACCACTTTTGCTTCATCATTTCTCACTCCTTGCTCCATTTAGTTTGTCCTCGGATGCTCCCATCATACTTGATCGATCGGTTATGTCAGATCAGCCCTTTGGTGGGAGGAGATTTCATCACTGTGACATTTTTTGTTTTTTGTTCCAATCGCTTTCGGAACAATTTCAAAAAATGTCGCTCCCTTGTATTGTACGGGAAATCTCGTTGAATGCAATGGGGGAAGCGGACAGGATTTGATACTGATGAAGCGAATCAACATACCAAACCGAACAAGCGGTTTTTGAGTTCGTGTGAAACAGCTGTCAAAGGGATTTACCAGAAGGTCCTGGATGAGAAAGGTGGCGATCAAGAGTGGTTGCGTGCCTGATTTTCGATCTGGAAGATACGCTGTGCGACTATCGGCAAGCGATGGAAAACGCAAAACAAAAGGTGAGTGACATTTTACGCGGGATTGGTGTCGATCCCGCTTCGTTTTGGACAAGATACCATCAATTGGAACCCGTTCTGTTTCAACAGTTTACCGAAAAGAAGCTGACTGTGGAGGAATATCGGGTCGAAAGGTACGCGGATGTTTTGAGAGAGTGGGATAAGAGCAAGCTGGAATGGGTGGACCGTTTGAACGCGGTGTACATGAACGAAGCGAACCATCGGATTCAGCTGTTTGAAGATGTGATCCCGTTTCTTGCAAATATGAAGAAAAACGGAGTGATGGGAGCCGTTTTGACCAACGGGCCTGCCGACGGGCAGCGCAACAAGATGGCGGCATTGGGGTTGACCGATTATGTGGACAAGATCTACATCAGTGCCGAGATAGGCTATTCGAAACCGGCGAGGGAGGCGTTCCAATACGTGTTGGATGATTTGCGGCTCTCCGCCACGGATGTGTGGACGATCGGAGATTCACTCGCTGTCGATGTCAAAGGGGCCCATCAGGTCGGGATCAAAGCGATTCTGCTTGATCGTGCAAATAAGTATCCGGATTATGCAGGCCCCAAAGTGCGTAGCCTGATTGAATTACTGTAACTAAAGGATTCGTATGTGCGTTTGTCGAATTCATCCATAATCAAGAAGCCGGAAGCGTGATGTTTGGTTGATAGATGGAGATGACATAATCCGAGGCGGTGAAGTTTGCAACAAAGTGAGGGATCGGAGGCCTTACCCATGAATTTGGAGAAACATATCGCCGTGTTCATCGATTTGGAAAATGTCTATTACGGACTGAAGAAATACCATATGGATCCGGATCATCCCGATGCGCACCACAACTTGTTTCTGCGGTTGCAGGAACATTACGGCAAGGATAAGATCCGTATGATGGAGGCGTACGCCGATTTTGAACAACTTGACTTGTCCATGATGAGCCTGCAGCGCAAACGGGTGCATGTCCATCAGGTGTATGGTAACGGACGGGGCGGGGAAGAACGGAAAAACGCCGCAGACATCCAGCTTTGCTTGGATGCGATGGAAGTGTTATACGAGATTCCCGAGGTGACGACATTTGTCATTGTCAGTGCCGACCAGGACATGATCCCTTTGCTGGATCGTCTGTGGTCTTACGGTAAAAAGGTGGAGCTTTTCTGCCTGTTTGACGAGAGCCTCTCCAAATCCGCCCAGCTTCCCGAATTTTGTGATCGGATTTACAACCTGTTCGAATTTTTGCACATTCCTCAGTTTCAGAATCTCTCCCAAATGGATCGATTGGTTCAAAGCGCCATCATCCATATTTATGAGTGGTACGAGGACCCCAACAATTTTGACAAGAGCTACGGCAGCTCCTGGATCAAGAAGGATTTCATGCGCAAGTTCCGATTGTCCGACGCCGAAGCGAACGATTTGTTCACCAGGCTTGTGAGGGGACGTTATTTGGAGCCTTACGAGATCGGCGTGGATGGAAAGAAATTCTACGGATACCGAACCAATATGGAACATCCGCAGGTGCGGTTGATCGTCAAAATCGCCGGGTATATGGTAGGATAGAAGTACTAATGAGGCAATTTTCATTGCTACGAAAGAGAGGAGATTGGTGGCGTTGGATCTCGGACTGAAAGGTAAAGTGGTGTTGGTGACAGCAGCCAGTCGGGGATTGGGACGTGCGATCGCTCACCGTTTGGCTTCTGAGGGAGCCAAAGTGGCTGTTTGCAGCAGGGATCAGGCTCGTGTGGAACAAACCGCTCAGGCGATCGCCGAGCAAACTGGAGCCGAAGTGTTCCCCGTGACGGCTGACGTATCGCAGGCGGAACCGGTGAACAAGCTGATCGATGAAGTGGTCGGTCGGTGGGGACGGATCGATGTTTTGGTGTGCAATGCGGGTGGACCGCCCAGTGGCACATTTGAGATGTTTGACGATGAGGTGTGGCAACGAGCGTTTGAAACCAATCTGCTGAGCGTGGTGCGATTGGTGCGGGCTGCTTTGCCGCATATGTCCAAAGGCGGCAAAATCATCACCATCGCTTCCACCAGTGTCAAACAGCCGATCCCCGGTTTGATTTTGTCCAATACGATGCGGGCCGGGGTGGCCGGTCTGATGAAGTCGTTGGCTGAGGAGCTGGCTCCGCGCGGGATCTTGGTCAATACGGTTTGCCCGGGTCGTATCGCCACGGATCGCGTGCAAGAGTTGGATGAGTCTCTCGCCGAGAAAAAAGGCGTATCAGTGGAGGAAGTGCGCAGAACTGTATCCGCTCAAATTCCACTGGGACGCTATGGAGAGCCGGACGAATTTGCCCGTGTAGTCGCGTTTCTGGCTTCTGAAGCCAACACTTATGTGACGGGTCAGGTGTTGATGATAGACGGCGGAATGGTGAAAGCATTATAACATATATTCTAGATCAAGGAGGATCTTTATGTCGGAAACCTTATCCCAAGGAAGCATACGGATTGCCGACGATGTAGTGGCAGTGATTGCTGGCTTGGCGGCTACGAAAACAAAGGGGATTGCCAGCATGTCCGGTGGTATCACCGAAGGTTGGGCCAAACGGGTCAGTGGTAAAAACGTGACGCGCGGTGTATCGGTGGAAGTGGGTCAACTGGAGACAGCCATCGATTTGCGGGTCATCGTGGAATACGGTGTCAAGATCAATGAAGTGGCGCGTGAGCTGCAACACAACGTCAAAGAGGCGGTAGAAACGATGACCGGTCTCCGCGTGGTCGAAGTCAACGTCAAGGTGGAGGGCGTCGACGTCAAGGAGAAAGAAGACGAACAGGAAGATCGCGTACGCTGAAGATAAGCCGCCAGGTTGAAGACAAGGTTCACCGACTCCGATTTCCCGTCTCAGTGTCTGGCCACTTGATCAGCCGCAACGTAGCCTTACCGAATGGAGAACCGGGAAGCGCAGGCATTCATTTGCGGGCAATCTCCTTTAAGCAAGGGTACTTTGTGCCCGCGTTCTGCGCTGCCCGGTTCGGAGCGGCTAAGGCTAGTATTCTTGCAGAGTATGGAGTGATCCGGGAAAACGAAATGGATCGATCCATCAATCCAGATCTCAAGCATTGTCAGCAGTCTCAGCCGCCATTGATGGCGGCTGTCGTCTGTCATGTGGTCAATTTTTGATGAGTTTCTTTCAAGACGGAGGCAATGGCTTCCCGGAATGCTTCAGGGATCTCTACCGAGTAATCCAGTCCGTGTGGAAAAATATGATGGGCAAATGCGGCATTTTCCAATTCCACTATGGCCTTGGGGTTTTCCAACTGTCCTTCCACTGCCCGGGCCATGATGCGCAGATAGTAGTCCTGACCTGTTTTTTCATCATGGAATTTCATGTCGTAAACAGCTTTGTTGTAATCCCATGACCAGCGAACAAAGCCCAAGCCGGTCAAAACGCTTTCCACTTCGCCAAACGTTTTGCGAATCCCTTTCAACTGGACTTCTTCCAACACATTGGCTCCCCCTCTCTTGACGCACAACATCCCTTTTCATGATAGTATGTTCTGACAGCGGGTGCAAGGCAGCCGATTGGCCAGTAGTGAGGTTTTGATTCGGTTTTTCCTTGAAAAGCCGTCTCCGTTTCCACATTGATTTTTCGTGTCACCGGATGTTTTTTTGTTTGAAGGACGTTTTCTGTTAAGATGAAATTCCAAGGTTCTTGAAAGGTGTCGGGAGGGACTTTTATTACATGCGAAATTGGAATGAACCGATTCGTGCGCTGTTCCCGCAAATGGTGAAATGGCGCCGTGAATTTCATATGCATCCGGAAATCTCTTTCCAGGAAGTGCGCACTTCGGCACGGGTAGCGGAAATCCTGAAACAAGCCGGTCTGGAGGTGCGCACTGGTGTTGGCGGAAGGGGTGTGATCGGGATTCTTCACGGTAACGGCGATTCGTCACACACTGTGGCCTTGCGTGCCGATATGGATGCGTTGCCCATTCAGGATGAGAAGACGTGTGAATACCGGTCCACCGTACCCGGCGTTATGCACGCCTGCGGTCATGATGCTCACACGGCTGCTCTGCTCGGTGTAGCCGTTCTGCTTAGTCAACACCGTGATGAGGTTCCCGGTCGGATCGTTTTTTTGTTTCAGCACGCCGAAGAAGTCCTTCCCGGAGGGGCAGAGCGCATGATCGAAGACGGTGCGTTGGAGGGAGTGGATGCCGTCTACGGTGTTCATTTCTGGACCTCTTTTCCCGTCGGGGTTGTCGCTTTGAATGATCACGCCCTGATGGCCGGGGCGGACACATTTCATATCGAGGTGATCGGCAAAGGTGGGCACGGCGGTTTGCCGCATGAAACGGTGGATGCGATCGCCATCGCATCCCATTTGGTCGTCAATCTGCAAACTGTTGTCAGCCGGCAAATCGATCCACTCAAGTCGGGTGTCATCACCATTGGTCACATTCAAGGCGGTCGGGCGTGCAATGTGATCGCAGAACGGTGCGTGATGACAGGCACGATACGTACATTGGATCCGACGCTTCGGGAATTTATCTCCGCCAGAATCAGCGAGGTGACTGAACAGACTTGCCGGATGTACGGGGCCACTTATCGCGTTGATTTCGATTGGGGCACACCTCCACTGGTCAATCATACTGTCGAAGCCCACAGAATGGCCGAAGTGGCCCGAAAGATCGTAGGCAACGCAAAAGTGTGGGAAGTGCCTCCGATGATGGCAGGAGAGGACTTTGCCTACTACCTGCAACAGCGCCCGGGCGCTTTCTGTTTTGTCGGTGCGGGCAATCCTGAGCGCGGCATCCGTTATCCGCATCATCATCCATTATTTGATATTGACGAAGAGGCGATGAAAGTGTCGGCCGCGTTGCTCATTGAGACCGCGATGTCGTATTTGCGGGGAGATCCGGTGAATTAAAGGGGTTTTTATATGGGGGACAGATCAGGAGCGTTTTCCTCGCTCTTTTTTTTTTTGGGAAAAAGTGGACATACTATCTCCTGATCAAATGCGGGAGGGAAAAGAGATGGATTTTTTGGAGGTAATCTTTCAGACGGTCATCGCTTTCATGGTGATTCTGGTGTTAACCATGATTCTCGGAAAGCAGCAAATCGCCCAGATGACTTATTTCGAATATATCAACGGGATCACATTCGGGTCAATAGCGGCCACATTGGCGACCGACATCGACCAGCATACGTGGCAGCATTTGATCGGACTGGTGTTGTTCGGGGGGTTGACCTTGCTGTTGTCGTACCTCTCACTGAAAAATCGCAAAGCCCGCCGCTGGTTAGAGGGAGACCCGGTCATCGTCATCCAAAACGGCCAGATCATGGAGGAAAATCTGAAAAAAAACCGGTTTCATTTCGACGAAGTGATGGAACTGTTGCGACAAAAAGGCGTGTTCGACATCTCCCAAGTTCAGCAGGCCGTATTGGAAAACGACGGACAAATCACGGTGATGCTGAAACCGCAATATCAGCCGCTCACCAAAGACAGTATGTCCAAGCCACCGGGACCTGCCAATATGCCGATGGAATTGGTGATCGACGGCCAGGTGATCTATGAAAACCTGCAAAAGGCCCGCAAAAATGGACAGTGGCTCATGAACCAAATCCGGAAGCAAAAAGGGGTGCAGTCACTTCGTGACGTCTATTACGCCAGCTTGCAGTCGGACGGTACTCTCTATGTGGATGTGCGCAATGATCAGGTCTGAGAATAAAACACACACCTGCACGCCACAATAAGCAAAGCATCGTATGAAAAAAGGAGGAACCCTGCATGGGACAACTGAAAGATATCATGACCCAACAAATCGCTTACGTTACCCCACAAGATAACGTGTATGAAGTGGCCAACCTGATGAAACAGCACAACGTGGGGATGATTCCGGTCGTTGAAAACGGCGCGTTGCAAGGTGTCATTACCGATCGCGATCTGGTTCTGCGCTGCATCGCAGAACGGCAACCCAACTCCCTGAAGGCAAGCGATATCATGACCGGCAATCCGGTCACGGGCCATCCGAACATGTCGGTGGCTGAAGCTTCCCAACTGATGGCCCAACATCAAATCCGTCGTCTGCCTGTGGTGGAAAACGGGCAAATGGTCGGAGTTGTGGCGATCGGGGACATGGCAGTTCGTGAACCGTTCTCCGATCAAGCGGGTCAGGCATTGAGCAACATTTCCGAGCCGAGCCAACCGCAAATGTAACGTTGCATTACCTATTGGAGCCGGGAAAAACCTACGTCGCCTTTCATGCCCGCATTGACCGCGGGGCTGAAGGCGGCGTTTGCTTGTTTTTGGATACAATTTCCGTCGTTATCGAAACATATGTTCGCATATAATAAAAAACGGAAAATGATGCAGGTGTGATGGCCAGGTAGGTGATGTCCATGATGATTCCGCCGGAGGAATATAACCGATTCGCCGATCTTATCAAGCGGCTGGTGGTATTGGACGTGCTGGCCCGCGCACTGGAAATCGATCAACGGGGGATGGAGCGCCTCCCTTTAAAACTTGGAAGAGTGTGGAAGGAGACGATGGCGGAGATCATTCAGCGCGTAGAGCGGGAGCGGGTGCAATGCCGCCGGCAACTGCGCCGGTGCGGGGGACACATCGTGGAGGTGCGCCAATGGTCGGATGCACGGGAAGTGCAGGCGCGGTTCCGCGGTTTTTTCTATCGACACTGGTTTGACAACGAATGGCTTCGCAGTGAATGTGAAGAGTGGCTTCGCTCGTATTGGCGGGAGGGCAAAAATACCAGACAACAAACACCCCAGACTCGGTCACATTAAACATGAAGGGAGGATGTATCATGAGAAAAGGCCTGATTCCCGTTATGCTGGGTACATTGGTTTCCACATTGGGCGTTTCGCTGATCAACCGCAAACGGAAAAACTGGTTCCGTACAACTCGTTCCACCCGTCCGTACGGTTGGGGTGTGTTTGGATTTGGTTTGGCTCAGATCATACTGGGCGGAATGGATCTGTTTCGTCGGCGCGCGCGATGATAAAGATGAGAATAGGGGAAAGTCTTCCCACTTTTTCTTGTAAAAAGTTTGCTTCCGTCAGTTGAATCATATCCCGAATTTGCAGTACAATGTACCCAAATGGCGAAGGGGGTTGCAAAATCAATGGAGGGGCCCTATGTAATTCGCAAGGGTGGCAGTGACTGGATTCCGATGGGAAAAGGAGTGCAGCTGAGCTATCTGCGAAAAAGCGGTGAGGAATACAGCATTTTGCTGAAGATGGAGTCCGGCGGCCGTTTTCCGATGCATGAGCACGTCGGTGGAGAAGAAGTATATGTCATCGAAGGAAGCGTGCAAGTAGGAAAAGTGCGTTTGGAACAAGGGGACTATTACTATGCTCCTCCTGGTGTGAGCGAAACTGCCATGACGGAAGACGGTTGTACCTTGCTGATCACCTCCGCACGGGGCTTGGAAGTCAACAATCCAACAGCCAAAGTGACGGCTCACTGACAGTCGTTCCACATATATATTGCTTCATGATGGCCAAGCAGGAGGCACGTTTATCCGACCGGCACAAAATTGCCGGACGGAAAACGTGCCCTTTTTCGTCTGTTCGACTTTGTGGGTGTGCCTGATCACCTTCAAACGCCTTTACTGGATGTCATCGCATAAAATCCTCGGTTTCATCGCACGATATGAAAGCGATTGTTGATCGAGGGAGTGCGATGCAAATATGAGTAACAAAGAACAACAAGCGGAACAGCTAGCCATGAAACAGGCTGAGGAGCAAGCGCAAAATGCACAATACCAGCAAGTGGCGAAACAACATCAACCCCGGCCCAAAGTGCTTCGAAACTGTTTGAAGGCGTTTGTGGCCGGCGGCTTGATTTGCGTGATCGGTCAGTTACTGCAAAACATGTACATTCACGTATTTCATTTTCAACCGGACAAGGCGGGGGACCCGACCGTGGCCACCCTGATCTTTATCGCTGCCGTGCTCACCGGATTGGGCGTGTTCGATAAGATTGGGCAGTGGGCCGGAGCGGGAACGGCGGTGCCTGTGACCGGTTTTGCCAACTCCATTGTATCTGCGGCATTGGAACACCGCTCGGAAGGATGGGTGCTCGGTATCGGCGGCAATATGTTTAAACTGGCCGGAGCAGTCATTGTGTTCGGCGTTGTGGCCGCCTTTTTCATCGGGATTATTCGTACGTTGTTCTTTTCGTGAAAGGAGGGGTGGACGATGGCGATCAACGGAACGAAAGCACTGGGAAGAAGTACATGGGTTTATCCATCAGGTGTTCAGATCTTGTCCAGCGCAACGGTGGTAGGGCCCAAAGAAGGCGAAGGATTGCTGAAAGATGACTACGACATCATTTACACGGATATGTATGCCGGGCAGGACACATGGGAAAAAGCAGAGCGGAAGATGCTGGAGGATGCGGTCGCTACAGCCGTGGAAAAAGCGGGGTTGCAGACATCGGACATTCCGGCCTATCTGGCGGGTGACCTGTTGAACCAAAATATTACCTCGTCTTTTTCGGCCAAAACACACCAGATGCCGTTTATGGGCGTGTACGGTGCCTGTTCTACTTCCATGCTGTCTTTGTCGTTGGCGGCGGCGTTGGTGGATGGAGGGTATACACCCTATGCCGTGGCCGGTGTCAGCAGTCACAACTGTACCGCGGAAAAACAATACCGTTATCCGACGGAATATGGCGGACAAAAAATGGACACGGCACAATGGACGGTGACCGGAGCCGGAGCAGCAGTGGTCGGACGGGGCGGAGACGGTCCTTTCATCCGTTATGCTACCATCGGGAAAGTGGTCGATCGGGGGGTGAAAAATCCCTTTGATTTGGGAACGGCGATGGCTCCTGCCGCTGTTGACACGATCCAGACTCATTTTCAAGATACGGGTCGCAGTCCGGAAGACTACGATTTGATCGTCACTGGCGATTTGGCCAAAGTGGGCCACCCCATCGCCGCTGATCTGCTCAAGCAGGCGGGGTATGACCTCGGTGAGCGGTTCCAGGATTGTGGGTTGATGATTTACAGTCCGGGTCATGAAGTCTTCGCTGGCGGCAGTGGATGTGCGAGCAGTGCGGTGGTAACCTACGGACACATTTTGAAGCAGATGCGTCAGGGTACATGGCGACGGGTACTGGTGATAGCAACGGGTGCTTTGTTGAGCCCGATATCCTATCAACAAGGCGAATCCATCCCCTGTATTGCTCACGCAGTGGCTTTAGAAATGTCTCAAGCGGCGGAAGGGAGCGGCGGATTGTCATGAGTCAGATCGCCTATTTGGCTTTGGGCGATTCGTTAACGGAAGGAATTGGGGCTCACATTCCATTTGTTGAGCAGTTTTTCGACCACCTGCGTCGAACGGATGATTGCCGGGTGCGAAACTGGGGTGTTTCCGGTATGACGTCGGAGGAACTGTTATCGATGTTGGGAAATCCGGGGATCGGTCGGTTGGTAGCGCGTATGTCCCACATCACCGTAACCACGGGCGGTTGCGATTTTATCCGAACGTATGAAACGGACGGTGTTTCCATCATCAGTTTGACCCGTACCATGCGGCGAGTACAAATGCAAGTGGATCGCATCCTGGGTATGCTCAGGCAATACAATCCGGAGGCGACAATCCATCTGTTGGGGTTTTATTTGCCCCTACCCGCTTATGAGCAGGGGTTGTGGCTCGCTACCCGGTTGATCACCTCGATGAACCAGGCATACCAGCGATTGTGCCGGAAACACAGGGTTTATTGGGTTGACCCGTTTGACACGTTCCTCCACCGCCATGACTATTTTGCCGATGAAGTCCATCCTAACCAAAAGGGGCACGACCAATTGGCCCGTCTTTTCATTCAAACAGCGGACCCGGAAAGGGCCGGAAGCGATACAGGGTTGGTTTTGGGGGATGAAGGAGTAGCGGATCAATCGCCAACAGTCATCTCCTAGAGTTTCTTCGGGAACCCTTTACCCAACTTGTCCCATGTGGTGAAGTCACTTCCCATATAAAGGGTTCCCTTCAATTCATTTTTTGTCAGACACGACTTTGAGAGTGGCGGTCCGGGAAATCCTCTTCCCCTTCTCTTTATCCATGAGGGAGCAAATGCTTTCCCAGGTGAGCGAAGACCCGGAAAGCGCAGGAATGGAATCGCGGGCCACTTCCTCTCAGCAAAGCGTACTTTGCCTGCGACCTGCACTCCGTGTCGGAGCGGCCATGACCTGCTTCCTCGCAGTGTGCAGGTGGAGTGAACCGGGAAAGTAATTGGACAGTATTCCCCAGACAGGATTCTAGTTATTCATCCCTTCCTGCTTCCATATTTCAAGCAATTCGTCTAAGGTACTGATGACATATTGGGGACGACATGTTTCGTGAAGCTCCGTCGGTACGCCTTCCCGATAGAGGCGGGCCGTCAGACAGGTGGAAAACGATGGATGACGGGTCCGCTCCGTGAAGGGGATGTTTTGCAAATCCGAATGCAATTCACGGTAAATCCACACGGATATCTGGTGAGCCCTGTTCGCTCCCAACACATCTTGATCCAACCGGTCTCCTACATGAATCACCCGTCTACCTTTTCCGAACTGGAAGAACGACGCTTGCGGTTTGGCGCACCGCATCTCCTCCGGTGTGTAGAACCCGCTGAAATACGGGGTCAAGCCCAGACAGTCCGTTACAGGCCGTTGGTATCGAGTGAATCCGTTGGTAGCCGCTACCATATGGGCGCCTGCTTGGGTCAATCGATCCATTGCCGGTAACACATCCGCAAACAACCATACTTTCCCCACACATGCGTGTTTTTCCACCAATTCACGTACGGTAAAGGGGATAGCGTGTTCCAAGGCGACCGTGCAAAGGATGTCATCCCAGTCGTAGGCCTCCAGGTAGGCGCCATCCGAGAGCCGTCGCCGGTGTTCTCGGATGAGGCGGTTCACGGGGTTTTCCTCTGGAAAATGTGATTGCAACCAACGGTTGATCTCCGGGAACACCCAGCGTCGAAACGGATTGATCATCAGTGTGTGATCCAGATCAAAAGAAAGCACCACTTCATTCAATCGCCCCATCCCCTTTTTTGGTCAAGTTCCATTCTCCTCATTCGCCCTGTTGACAGATGTGCCGGAACGTGATAAGTTATAAATCAAATTTCACTTTCATACCTAAAAGCGTTGAAGAGGCGAAGTAGGCAGTGGAGACCCGATTGCAGAGAGCCGGTGGTGGCTGCGAACCGGTATCGGCCCATTGACCGAATTACCCCTCGGAGCAGTTGGCTGAAACGTTGAGGGTGATCAGTGGCCCCACGGAGTAGGTCAAACCGGATTCCCCCGATATCGGGAATCGTGCGGACGATCGGTCCGTGCAACTGAGTGGAATCTTTCGGGATTCAATAAGGGTGGTACCGCGAGCTCCTCGTCCCTTACGGATGAGGAGCTTTGTTATTATGGATATTCGATTCAAGGAGGCGGCACGTCATGATCTTGGTGTTGGAACCAAACTTAACGGATGAGCAGGTGGCGAACATTGTCCGTCAGTTGGAGGAAAATGGGGTTCAGGTTCATTATTCCAAAGGTGTGGACAAAACAATTCTCGGTCTGATCGGTGATAAGCGGAAACTCGCAGAACTGCCGGTGGAACGGTTTCCCGGCGTGGAAAAAGTGGTGCATGTCAGCGAACCGTTCAAGTTGGCCAGTCGCCATTTTCACCCGGAGCCGAGCCGAATCCAAGTGGGCAACGTTGTCATCGGCGGCGAGGAACCGGTAGTGATTGCCGGACCGTGCTCCGTGGAAAGCCGGGAGCAGTTGATGACCACAGCGGAAGCAGTGAAAAAAGCGGGTGCGCAGATCCTGCGCGGCGGGGCGTTCAAACCGCGTTCTTCCCCCTACTCGTTCCAGGGATTGGGTGAGGAAGGTCTGAAATTGTTGGCCGAGGCGCGCGAAAAAACCGGCATGCCGATCATCTCCGAAGTGATGGATCCAGAAAACCTGGAGCTGGTGGCTGAGTACGTTGACATCCTGCAATTGGGTGCCCGCAACATGCAAAACTTCCATCTGCTTAAAAAAGTGGGGCGGATCAACAAACCGGTGATGTTGAAAAGAGGTCTTTCCGCCACCATCGAAGAGTGGCTGATGGCGGCAGAGTATATTTTAAACGAAGGCAATCCCCATGTGATCCTGTGTGAACGCGGGATTCGCACGTTTGAGCAGTACACGCGGAACACGCTGGATATCAGTGCCGTTCCGGTCGTCAAACACTTGAGCCATTTGCCGATCATCGTTGATCCCAGCCATGCTGCCGGAAAATGGCGCTATGTGACACCATTGGCCAAAGCGGCGATCGCAGTCGGCGCGGATGGCTTGATGATCGAAGTGCATCCCCAGCCGGAAAAGGCGTTGTCCGACGGACCGCAGCAGCTCACGTTCGAAAAGTTTGATGAGCTGATGCGCCAGGTGAAGGCATTGACGACACAGTTGGAGACGGTGGGTTAACGAATGCCTCCTTGATCCGCTCTGGTGCGTGTCCAGGGTGTGTCTGATGATCAGGGTCTCATAGGCCGGATTCTCCCGATCGGGAGACCGGCCTTTTTTTCATTCACCAACTGTAGATCCCTGCTAAAAATCAACCGATGGCTCAAGCGTCTCGTCCAATCTTCCATTCTAGTTGTCTCATACATTGTGGTATGAGGTGATGAAACATGATGGAAGATCGACGGTATACGTTTCTGTTTCGCACCTCTCCCAAACCGGAGAAGATCCGGCAGTGGGGAGGGAAGGTCTACCATGTCAGCCGCTACAGTCGATCGGTGTCCGCCGTCGTACCTTCGGCCAAAGCGCTGAAAGCGCTATTGCGCGACCACGATCTCATTTTGGCCGAACAGGACCGTTTGGTGGGGTTGCCTTCACCGCAGTTGGAACAGATTTATCGAGTTCGGAGTTTTCAGGAAAAATCGCGTCGACAGGTGTTGCCCTGGAACATCCAGCGTGTTTGGAACGCCAAACCCGTGTCAAACGCCGGTAAGGGCGTACGTGTAGGCGTGATTGACACCGGGATCGATTTGACCCATCCCGATCTCAGAGGCAATATCAAGGGTGGGGTCAACCTGATCAAACCAAGTGCCTCCCCTCAGGATGATAATGGACACGGGACGCACGTGGCCGGGATCATTGCCGCGATTAACAATCGGATCGGTGTGGTGGGTGTGGCACCTGCAGCGCAATTGTACGCCATCAAGGTGTTGAACAGTCGCGGCGTGGGTACGTTGTCCACATTGATAAAAGGGATCGAATGGGCGATCGACCACGGTATGCACATCGTAAACATCAGTATCGGTGGGGGGACGTCCGTTCCCGGAAATCTGGTCGCCGCGATCAATGCCGCGGTCAATCGGGGGATTCTCGTGGTTGCTGCAGCGGGCAATAACGGGCAGGCCAACGGCAAAGGCAACAATGTAGAAGTTCCTGCAAAGATCCCCGGTGCCGTCGCCGTAGCCGCATTGGCCAAAAACAATCATCGTGCGCCATTTTCCGCGACGGGGCCAGAAGTGGATATCGCCGCTCCCGGTGTGCGGATTTTAAGCACTTTCAAGGGCGGCCGTTATGCTGTTTTGAGCGGGACATCACAGGCGGCACCGCATGTGGCGGGGGCGGCGGCGGTATTCAAACAGTTGAACCCGGGTTTGCCCCTTACGGTACTGAAACAAATATTGTTCAGACGTGCCAGACAAACAGGCTCTCCTCGCCTGACGGGAGCAGGTTTGTTGCAAATCCGTTGACTTGCCCTTGATTCAGCCAAAATCACTGCTCCTCGGATATCATCCTCATTCTCAGGAAAACCTTGAGGAAACAGGCAATAAAGATGGCACGTATTGTAGATTTGGGACCGGATGGTGGAACAACGGTATGAACATTTGGTGGAAATCAAGCGGGGCACCCGTTCGTCGAGTCCCCGTTTATGCGTTAGATAGAAATGATGGGTTGAAAGACGGCGTCCGTCGGACGAGACGGTGTGGATGATTGGTGAAAATCAACCAATGGACAGCGGAAAGTGCGGATATCCCCCAAATGGGTTGAACATACGCTATGGAAAATACCAATGGAAATTGCGATTGAAAGTCTGTTCATCATTGCGGACGATGTGTTTTGAGCCGAGAAAGATGGAAGTACGGGAACGGATAAACGTATTCTGACGAATAAGGGCCGCTAGTGGCCCGGTTCATTGTTTTCGTCTATTTTTCTTTATCACCCACACCATTTTTGCGAGTTTCACATACTTCGGTAAAGACAAACAGATGCAAGTTTTTGGGTTATCTGGAATCGTGTGAAAGGAGTGATATGTGGATGCCACCGGTGCGATACATTCGGCGCAACGGTCGAATAGGCATGAACATCATTATTTGGCATCCGGACTGATCATATCTTTACCGAAACACCCCAGCCGACGCTCATCATTGTGAAAGTCGGAGCCTCCGGTGACAGCAAGCCCTCTTTCCTGCGCCAAATGGTAAAATAAGCGGGCTTGATCGGATGTGTGGGCAGGATGCCACACTTCGATACCGTCCCAATTCATTTTCAACAGATCGGCGAGACATCGGTCGTCCCGGATCAATCCGGGGTGAGCCAACACAGCTTTTCCGCCCTCTTGGTGTATGAGATGAATGCCTGCTTCTGTTGATAAGGACTGTTTTTCAATATGGGCTGGTTGACCGTCCGCCAGATACAGATCAAAAACGGTTTGTACATCTGGTGCATATCCTTTTTGTACAAGCGCTTTGGCAATGTGCGGGCGGGCGATCACCCCGTCGGCGCTGTAAACCAACACCTCTTCCATCGAAAGCTTCATCCCCAGTTGGTCCAGTTTTTCCAGGATGCGTTCCGCCCGTATTCGGCGGCCTTCCCTGTATGCCGTCAGTTTCTGATGAAGCCGGGAAGGGTGGTCAAACGCATAACCCAGCACATCCACGCTGCTTCCCAAGAAACGGGTAGTGATCTCCACCCCCGGAATGACCCGGATACCCTCGTGTTCTCCCGATTGCTGTGCTTCTTCGATTCCCGCCAATGTATCATGATCGGTGATGGCGATAGTAGACAAACTAGCCTGTTTCGCTTTCACTACGAGTTGGGCTGGCGGATACTCCCCATCAGAGGCTGTTGTATGCGTATGCAAGTCAAACGTTCCCCACGGCAAATCGAACAGGATAGACACTGTGTTTCCTCCCCCGGGCTGTGGTTCGGTTCGATCGACGGATGTTTTGTCTCAGCATATGGGAAGAGATTCATTTCGGTGAAAAAATGCCTCCCCTACCCAAGGGGAGGCAGCAGGTAGGGCGTGTTTGGTCCGTGGGGGAGCAAATGCTTTCCCACGGATTTACCAAGCCCGGCCGAGCGAAGACCCGGAAAGCACAGGAATGAAATCGCTGGCGACTTCCTCTATGCGAAGCGTACTTTACCCGCGTCCCGCGCTTGGGTCGGAGCGGCCATGATCCGCTTCTTTGAGGAGCAGGTGGAGCGATCTTGGGAAAGCAATGGACAAGATATTCACCAGTACACCGATTACGATGACGTCTTCCGGTTTTCGGAAGGCACCGGTTTGACAAGCAGACGGGTGACACTGCGCTGATCAATCTCCTGTACGATGAAGAGGAGGCCGTCGTGCACCACGCGGTCCCCCACCTTGGGGACTTCCTGCAGTTGCGAGAAGATCCATCCGCCGATCGTGTCGTTGTCGGGATCTTCGATGTGAATGTTGAAATGCTCGTTGACTTCTTCGATCAGCAGGCGGGCGTCGATTGACGTCTCGTCTCCTTTTTGTTGAAAAAACGGTCGTTCGTCGTCAAATTCGTCCTGAATTTCACCGACGATCTCTTCGATGATGTCTTCTGTCGTCACAAGACCGGATGTGCCGCCGTATTCATCGACGACGACGGCCATACCCGTTCGATTTTTTTGCAAAATCCGCAGGATGTCCTTGATTTCCATCGTCTCCGGTACCAGGATAGCCGGGCGAACCAGCTGGGTGATATCAGGCGTCTCCCCTTCCGCCAGCCGTTCATAGATATCGCGAATATGGATGATGCCGAGGATGTCGTCCTTGTCTTTGCCGCACAGGGGAAACCGGGTGTATCGTGCTTCCTTCACGATCTTCATGTTTTCCTCGAAGGACAGATGGGCGTACAAGCAGACCATATCGACCCGGGGAACCATGATCTCTCTCGCCACCCTGTCGGTAAAATCGAAGATGTTGTCAAACAAGGACAGTTCCGTCTGGTCGATCAACCCGCTTTTGTGACTTTGCTCCACCAACATGCGAATTTCTTCTTCATCGTGCGCTGTCTGGTGATCGGGTACGGGCTCGATCCCCAGCCACTTCAACACTTGGTTGGCGGCATTGTTCAACACCCAGATAAATGGATAAAACAGCCGATAAAACCAAATCAGCGGACGCGAGGTGAATAAGGTGATATTCTCCGACCGGCGAATGGCCAGTGATTTGGGCGCCATTTCCCCCAGCACGATGTGAAGAAACGTGATCAGGCTGAACGTGATGGCAAACGATACCGTATGTATCATCCAATCTGGTAGATGAAGCCATTGTAGCGCCGTATCGATCACACGGGCAACAGCCGGTTCGCTGATCCAACCCAAACCGAGTGAAGCCAATGTGATGCCCAGCTGAGTGGCTGATAGATAAGCATCCATATTGGCCAGCACTTTTTCCGCCGCTTGGGCCCGACGGTTTCCTTCCTCCGTCAACCGGGCGATCCGGGTAGAACGCACTTTGACAATCGCGAACTCTGCCGCGACGAAAAAGCCGTTCGCCAATACGAGCAAAAAGACGAGTGTGAATTTAAACAAAAGGGTGATCACGTTTTCCAACGGCAGAAGAACCCCCCGTTCGTGATGTTCGACATATTGGACAGGTGAGACCTTATCTGGTAAATCGTTTGGACCCAGGTGTGCTGTTTCCCCTATCGCAAAACTCCATGGTCACACTCGTACAGAAACGGTCAACCCAAAAGCTCAGACGCATCCCAGGTTGACACAACTTCATAAGTATATTGTGTCCAACCTGCTTCATTTCATCGTCAGGTCACCCTGGCGTGATGGGGCACTGTTCCTATCCGTATTATTTTAACGCAAAAAGGAGGGACGGTCTAAGACAGGCATTCCTTTTCATACAATCTGATGAAACAAAGGAGGGAACGGAATGGATATCTATTCGACCGGACCACCTTACCCGGGCATGACTTACCCATGGCAGTGGGATCATTCCTTTTATCCAATACAGCCGGAAATATCACCTTGGACAATGCCCGGAGCACCGGGGTATCCTTGTTATCCGGGATTCCAACCGGGTGGGGGATCACCTGGCTTTCCGGGGATGGGAACATGGATGGGATGGCCATGGTCGATGATGCCATCACCTGGCGGCCAACCGGGTTGGCCTTTTTCGTGGACGCAAGGAAAGGGGGGTTCGGGGAATTGTCGGAACTGCCAATCCAATCCTCCCTATGCTCAATGGACACCGTGGGCGACATGGTGGGGAGTTCCGCCTATGTACAATGAAGTGCCAATTGGGTCGTATCCAGGCGAGCCGACTGTTCCCAACGCACCACCGTATTCTGCACGGGAAGCGGATGCGGAACAACCAACTGCGTTTCATCCATTCGATCCTGTGGGAGAACCGTTGTGGGAATCGATGGAATCCCCGGAATCTCCTTGGATTCGAACGCCGGAGACTGAGAACGTGGATGGCGAAAACGGATGAATCAAGCACCTCCTTGATGAATAAAACTGTCATTGGAACCCTTTCATGGTTTCCACCCTTCCTTGCATAAATGCCTTTCGGATGTTTCCCTCCGAAAGGTTTTTTTGTGGAAAAGTACATGGCGGGGCACAATGAAAAGAGTGACACAAAAAGGAGGGAAAAGAGGATGGAAATTCGAGAAAGGGGGATCCCGGAGATCCCGCCGGCCATCCGGGAACCAGAGATCACGAGCCCGCATCAGCCGGAAATCGTGTCTCCGAAAGGTCCTGATCATCCCCGCGATCCGGGTCCGGTCCGCGCGGACGAAGCGGAACGTTGACACGCTCAACGCCGAAATGAGCGGTACACTCGCTTGACGTTTTGGGGTTGATCGCTGCCCTGATCGGTTTGATGTTACAGGTCTTTTATGTTTGAGCTGGAGGCCGGGCGGTCTTGATGCGAAATTGGAACGTGACGTCCTTCTGCAAAGGGATGGAGACGACCGTTGCCGGGTAGGAGATCACTTGGGTGACAAGTGATCCGGGAGGAGGAACTTGCTCTTCGGCATATACAACCACCATCTGGCCGTGGCGATGAATACGCTGGATCTTGAGGCGATAACCGCCAGTTGGTCGCACGCCCAACGCCGCGATCACATAGGTGCGTTTGTCGACATGAACAGCGACCCCGGTGGGCTCACCTGTCGCTTGCATCTCCTCCCATCGTTTCTTCACTTCAACGGGCAGCTGTTGTGGCGATTCTTGGTGAAAAGGGATGTCCGCGTCGTCGTGGGGCGTTTTTCCTTCCGGGGTCCCATGATCACGGGACATCCCTCCGCCACAACCAGTGATGCCCATCATCAACACCAGTGACAGCATGACGATCACCTTCCATGGGTTATTCATGCGGTACCCTCCTGTTTCATTCGCCTTTTCCTTTATAGACCCCTTTCGTCTGGGAAAAGTTTCAACGGTTTGCAACGAATTGAATGAATTACCATCTGGTTTGGGTACCTTGTCATGTTTTGTGCATTCTTGTTCAAAATAACCAGTAGATGGAAAGGAGGGGTGGAGGGTGTATCGACCCGATCTGCCATTGATCGTACAGAGAGACCGCACGTTATTGCTGGAAGTGAGACATCCATTGTTCGACGAGGTGCGGGAGCGGTTGGCGTCTTTTGCGGAACTGGTCAAAAGCCCGGAATACATTCATACATACCGTTTGACCCCCTTGTCTCTTTGGAATGCAGCAGCCAGCGGCGTCACCGAGGAGGAAGTGATCGACGTGTTGACGCGCTACAGTAAATTCGAATTGCCATCGTCGTTGCTGGACCAAGTACGGGATTGGATGTCTCGTTACGGCAAGATCCAATTGTGTCGGATCGGAAGGGATTTAACGATCGGATGCAAGGATCGATCGTTGTGGAAAGCGCTTAGGCAAATGCCCGAAGTGCGGGAAATGGGATTGAAAACGTTGGATGAGACAACTGCAGTGATCGATCCTGCATGGCGCGGAAAAGTGAAACAATTGTTTTTACGTATGGGATATCCGGTGGAAGATATCGCCGGGTACAGTGAAGGGAAATCATTGGAGGTTGCGCTCCGGGATCGGTGCCGGTCGGGAGAACCGTTTACATTGCGGTCCTATCAGCGGGACGCGGCCGATGCTTTTTATCGATCCGGATCGGTATACGGCGGGAACGGCGTGTTGGTGCTACCGTGCGGGGCGGGAAAAACGATCGTTGGGTTGGCTGCGATGGCGAGGGTAAAGCGGGAAACGTTGATCCTGACCCCCAATGCCACCTCCGTCCGACAATGGGTGCGTGAGATTCTGGACAAAACCGATCTTCCCGGGACGTGTGTGGGTCAATATACCGGGGAGAAGAAACAGGTTGCCCCCGTGACAGTGGCAACGTATCAGATTTTAACCCACCGGTCTGACCAACACGCCCCGTTTACCCATATGCGGTTGTTTGAAGAGCGGGATTGGGGATTGATCATCTATGATGAGGTTCACCTGTTGCCTGCACCCGTATTTCGGGCCACAGCCGATTTACAAGCTAAACGGCGATTGGGGCTGACAGCGACACTGGTCCGGGAGGACGGGCGCGAGGAAGATGTATTCAGCCTGATCGGTCCCAAAAAATACGATGTGCCGTGGAAAGGGCTGGAGTCGAAAGGATGGATTGCAGAAGCGGTTTGCACCGAGATTCGTACCCCGATGCCTCCGACGATTCGACAACGGTATGCATGCGCGCAAAAACGGCACCGGTACCGGATAGCCGCCGAGAACCCGAACAAGGTGGCGGTGCTGAGAGCCATATTGCGGAGGCACGCCGATGAGCCTGTGTTGATCATCGGTCAATATTTAAGTCAGTTGGAAGAGATTGCGCAGGAGTTGTCGGCGCCGCTGATTACGGGACGGTTGGCTCAGCGGGAACGGGATCAGTTGTACGAACGGTTTCGGCACGGAGAAATTCCTGTGTTGGTTGTCTCCAAGGTGGCCAATTTTGCGATCGATTTGCCCGATGCCGGTGTGGCAGTTCAGGTATCCGGGTCGTTTGGTTCCCGGCAGGAAGAAGCCCAGCGGCTGGGACGGATTCTGCGCCCCAAACAAGGGAAGAACCAAGCTTATTTTTACCATATCGTTTCCCGGGATACAGTTGATCAGGAGATGGCCATGCAGCGTCAGCTCTTTTTGGTGGAACAGGGATACCGATACACCATCCGGGATGCCGAGCAATGGGAGGTGGAACAGTGAACATCACGGTGTGTTACCGATCCTTGTCCCCATCGGTTCGTTCCCGGATTGCCAAATGGCACGGTTTGGCGGACGAAGAAGCCGAACGACTGCCCGACCGATTGTCTGATGCTGATTATTTGCGGAAGATACGGGAAGGTATGGACGAGGCCGAACAGGCGTGGATGGATCATTTCACTTTTGTGGTCGGTAGTGGTGTGTGGGGCAGAAGGGATTTAGGCAAACAGGAGGGAGCACGCTTCTTGCCGTCGGTGTCGCTGCGTGTCGCCCTGCTGCGGCTCAGGCAAAAGGGATTGGTTTATGCCGTCCGCAGGGCAGGTGAACAGTTGGGTCACCTGTGCCCCGAAGAGGTTCGTCGAGCATGGTTTCGTCTGAGGTGGGGGGAGCGGAAGACGATTCGTCAGGTTTCCGACGTACAGGCGGAACTTCTGGCCGGAGGCGGTTTATACCAGGATCTGTTTCAATTTTTGATCTTGATTCACCAACAATCCCCTCGGCTGACGCAAGACGGACGGTTGTACAAGCGGACCGCACAAAAATGGAATGCTGAATTGGAGATGGAAACCGAAGCGTTGCGCTACACCCCGTGGGACCCAATCGAAGAAGAGGACGATCAACCACCAGCGTTGAAATTGGTCTGGCATCTGGCCCAAGACTGGGATTTGGTTGAGGTGGTGGAGGACCGGCTTGTCCTGCGGGAAGCGGTGGTGAGGGAATGGTTGCACCTGTCGGAACGGGTGGCACAGCGTCGATTGTACAATTGGGTGAAACGGCGGTTGCTTCAGGATGATCCGAGCAGGGAAGCATGGTGGTGGTGGTTGGAGGAAATGGGAAGGGACTGGACGCCGGTTGAGGGTGGGGGCAACCCGATGCCTCCTGGAAGAAAACCGAATCTCTCCCAAATCCGGCGATGGCTGCGGTCCCTTCAAGTGATGGGGTGGGTCGATCTGGGTCGGAACGGCAAGCGGTCATACTGGCGGTGGAGCAGCTGTTCGCCATTTGCGGATCATTTGGCGGATACCCCAGACAAGGGTTTTGTTAAACCGGATTTTGAAGTGCTGATCCCTTTCACGTTCCCCATGGCCGAACGGTGGCGGCTGGCGCAGTTTGCCGATTATGTCGGGGGGGATCGGATGTTGACCTATCTCTTGACAGTGGGTTCCGTCCGTCGCGGAATAGCGCAGGGGATGTCCACCGGGGAAATGCTTGCCGCATTGGAGCAGATCAGCGTCTCCCCGTTGCCCGATAACGTACGGATCGGTGTGAGCCAGTGGGCGGCGCAAGCAGGGCGCATCACTTTCTGCACCTGTGTGTTGCTGGAATGTCAGGACGAGCGGTTGGCAGATGAATTGGAACAACATCCGGAAATCGGCTCACGACTGCAAAAAAGGATCGGTCCCGCCACCTTCCGGGTGGCCGAAGGGGAAATCGCACAACTGCAGGAGTTGTTGGACGGACAAGGATATCCCTTTTTGCCGGGGCTGGTTGAAGAAACGGAACAAATATGGTGGCGCTTGCCGCCTCCGCCCTCCCTCGGATCGGCGGGCAGTCGTTTTTCTGACAGGGCGATGAGGGAGGAAGGGCAGTTGGTGGATACGTACCCAGAGATCAATGAGGCGGTACCTGGCATACAGCAGTTGCCTCGGATGTGGACGTCGGGGTTGCGTGCGTATCATCGAACCACCGTTTTGGATATGGTCCGAAAAGCGGCGGAATGGGATTTGGAGATGATGGCGACGCGGGAAGGAGCCGGGCCGGTCCGCTTCTTCCCGCAGCAAGTCGACAATGTCGGCGGACATTGGCTGATCCGGGGGAAAAACCGTCGCGGTGAGGAGAAACAATGGAAAATGGAAGAACTGTCCGCCGTGCAGATCCTCATTCCAGATGAACTGCGCGATAGTGTCTAAGGCATGTCTGGTCATTTCGTAAGGGAGCAATGTGGACAGTATTTACCAGACACACCCTAGAACGAATGGGGTTGTGGTACAATGGAAGCATGGAGGGATGATGCGATGGCATCGCTCGATATGACCGAAATTTTACTGGAAACCTATCGTTTGGCCGATCAGATCAATGAATCCGAGGAAGTGACCCGTTACTTGCAGTTGAAAAAACAACTCCGCGAGGATGCGCAGGTACAAGCGCTGATTCGGGAGTTTCAAAAGAAAAAGGAACGTTTTGAGGAATGCCAGCGATTCGGCCATTTCCATCCCGATTATCATGCTGCCAAAGAAGAGGCCGAAGCGTTTCAACGACGCATGCGGAAACATCCGCTGATCGCAGCCTATCTGGAAGCGGAAGCGGCATTGGACCAGTTACTGCATCAGGTGAGCCGAACAATCGCCCATGCGGTATCCGAGTCAATCAAAGTGCCCGCCAACGATCCGCTCGACAGGAACACGTCGGTGAAACGCTGTGGATTCACCGCTTAGGGCGGAGAAGGATGCACTGAGGGCACTGATTGCCGCAGCAAAAACTCTTGACGTCCGGCACGCGGAACTGAATTCGGTATACACGCGTGCCACCCGAGCAACGTACGAAATGACAGGCAAAAAACCACTCCGTCTCTTTGACCAGCTCGTTCGCCATCTGTTCCAACAGCCCGTCCAGTTCGTGGGGTTGACGGTCGTCAGCAGGTTGCAAATACAGAAAATGGACGCCGGCAAATGTTCGGAGCCGAACATCGGCGCAAACAGGGGACGATTTCAACTGTGCCGTAAGGCGTTCATACAGCGTTGTGGATTTCATGAGGAACCGGCGGATGCCGCCTGTTCTTCACACTCCCATTTCCAGATTGGCGGTGGGGTCCGCCATCGACCCATTGTTCCACCTATTGTACCAAATCCGATCGAAAATAGGTATAGGGCAGGAAATGTTCGTCAGTTGATCTGGGTAGAGCTGACATGTTACCATATATAGTGTAATGCACTGCCTTTACAAAAGGTGAACAACCTTTGCAAAACACGGCGCAAAAAGGAGAGCCGATCATGTCGTTTCCTTTTTCTGACCGGCTGGGTTTGGCTGTGTGGGTCAAAGATCTGAAGGCAGCGAGTTCATTGCGGCGTATGGGAAACATCCATTTTGTCTCCAAGCGGTTGAAATATGTGTATCTCTACATCGATGGCCGTAAATCGGATCAAACGATCCGAAAAATTGAACGCCTTCCGTACGTCACACGCGTGGAACGTTCCCTGCGGCGCGAATGGACGACCGATTTTCAACGTACATTGGAAAAGTCGAAGGATGGATCATCAGTTGGAATCAAGACGGAAAAATAGCTGCCCACCAAAGGGCGGCTTTTTCTCATCCTAATATTTCGCTCAGCGAAATAGAGGGAAAGCGAAAGACAAATACATCGGGAGAGGACCTTTATGCCCATTTGGCGACGAAATTTGTACATTCTCATGGTATCTCAGTTTTTGGTATTGAGCGCAATGTCGATGGTCGTCCCGTTTCTGCCGTTGTATCTGCAGGAATTAGGAATGAGGGACCCTGCGGAGAGACAACTGTGGGCGGGATTGGTCTTTGGCGCCAACTTTTTGACTTCGTTTTTGATGGCGCCGGTCTGGGGCACACTGGCGGACCGGTACGGCCGAAAGATTATGGTTTTGCGTTCGGGATTCGGCATGTCAGTCGTGATCATGCTGATGGGATTGGCCACTTCGCCCCTGCAACTGTTGCTGTTACGTATGTTGAACGGTACGATTTCCGGATTTATTCCCGCGTCCATCTCATTAACGGCCACCAATACGCCCAAAGAACATGCCGGATATGCGCTCGGTCTGTTGCAATCCGGAGCGGTGGCCGGCTCGATCATGGGGCCGTTTATCGGCGGCGTCTTGGCAGAAGTGATCGGTTACCGTGACATCTTTTTTTTGACTGGCGCTCTGCTCGGATTGGCGACTCTGGTCGTTTTGTTAGCTGTCAAAGAAGAGAAGCGGCCTCAACCATCAAGTGAAACAGCCGGCTTTTGGGCTGAGGGTTCCGCTATCTTGCACCAGCGTCCGTTGGTCATCCTGTTTACGGTCGGTTTTCTGTTGCAGTTCGCCGTATTGGGACCGATGCCGCAGATGCCGGGGTACGTATCGGAATTGGGAGCGCCAGGCGGCTATGTGGCCTTCTTTGCCGGACTGGTGACGGCTGTCACAGGATTGGCCAATATGTTGGCATCTCCGGTATTGGGCCGGTTGGGTGACCGGTATGGTTCGGAAAAAGTGTTGTTTTTCGCGATGCTCGGGGCGGCAGTACTCTTTATCCCGCACGCCTGGGTGCATTATGTGTGGCAACTGTTGCTGTTGCGCTTCTTGTTGGGGCTGTGCGTCGGTGGGCTGTTGCCTTCGCTCAACACATTGGTGCGTCAATATGCTCCCAAAGGAAAAGAAAGTACCGCATACGGATACAGCACCAGTGCCGTTTCCTTGGGAAATATGCTGGGCCCCATCACTTGCGGTTACCTGTACAGGTGGATCGGTTTTCACGGCATATTTTACGTGACCGCCGCCTTATTGTTCCTCGGCGCGTGGTGGTTGAAAGCAGGTCTCAAATTCACGCCGTCCACCGCACACGATTCCCCGATGGAAAAACATGCAGCGGGGGATCACGCTCCCACCATCAGGTGAGGGCGTTAACGAAATCTCTTATCCGCCTCAATTCCATATCCGCCCTCAACGCGTGACCAGACGGATACCGCCCTCCTTTCATAGGATAGGAACAGGCCCGTAGATCCGCTTTGCTTGCAGACGGAGAAAGGAGTGGCGCCGTTGTTTGGATTGTTTGGAAGAAGAGTGCCGAGACCGTTCTTCCCGCCCAGAGGTTTGAGAGGGCCGGGATTTAAACAAAGATGGGGACCACCCCCGGGACCGGGCGTATTGGGGCCGCCGCCCCCGCCACCACCCCCACCCCCGCCACCACCACCCCCGGGACCGTTTTTTGATGGACCTCCCGGGCCATTTCCTCCCGGAGAGTGGCTGGACTAAAGGGTTGTCCGGTTCTTTTTGAAATTTGTCATTTTCCCTGAGCATCCGTGCTCAGTTTTTTTTGTTTGGCGAAAAACCATCAAAAATAGACCGGAAACCAATGGCAAAAAACCTTTATAATAAAGTTGTATCGGCACACGACTAACATCCTTACAGGATTTGATGGATATAAGGAGGGAGCCCCGTGAAACTGTTGAAAGAGTTGAAAGACCGTTTAGAAAAGGGCATGGAAACGGCTGGACATAAATCGCAACAGATGTTGGAGATTAGTCGGTTGAGTATGAAAATCAAGGGGAAAAAAGAGGATATCGACCGACTGTACCGCCGTTTGGGACAAGCGGTGTCGGAAGTGTGGGAATCAAAGACCGAGCTTGTGTTGAATGCGGATATACGGGAAATGTTGGACGCGATAAGGGACCTCAAACAGCAGGTGGAGATTTTGGAACAAGAATTGTTGGACGTCAAAGGAAAACGGGCGTGTCCGGGTTGCCAAACGGTAATTGATAAGAGTTTGGACACATGTCCGAGTTGTGGTAAGAGATTCACGATACAAGAATATGTTTCTTCTGGGCGACCCGTACATAACCGTGTACATACTCCCGAATCGGATTCACCAGGAGTCGAACAACCAACATCCCATTCGACTGCAGAATCCCAACGCACCAGGAATAAAATGGATTTTCGAAAGTATACCCTGCCCAAAATCAACCTGGATTTGTCTTCAGCTGACACTGTCCAATCCACGCCACAAACCGGTTACGACGGCAATCATGATACTCACGCTGCGTCTGCCGTTCATTCCCAAACACAACACACTACAGGTTTTGAAGAAATCGTGGTTTGTCCAGGGTGCGGTATCCAAATCAACCCGCAGGCGACACGATGCGACACATGCGGAGAAGTTTTTTTCCAGTCTGTTTGAGAAAGAATGGCGTTTTGGCAGGACACGAGCCGGTGTGTGACGAAAAACTTTCTTTGAAAAGAAAAAAGTGGGTATGACACACGTTTCGACACCTGTCCCGGAAATGCGGAGGGAGGACCCGTTATTAAGGTAAAATTTGTCTTTTGCCTCCATACTATGTTTGATACAATAATGGGTAATCTTTAGGGTTGTGTCATAGCAACAGGATTCTCATTGTTTCAGGCTTGGGTGATCGCCGTACGATCTCGGGTCTCGTTACCCGCGTGTATATAAGCGGTACACATCTTTGCGGTGTGAGTCGCAAAGAGGGTTTGGATGACACAACCCCTAGCTTTCGGAAAGCAGATTCCCCGCATGGGTGTAAGAGCACCCTACTGGAGGCGGGATCAGTCGAATCGAGACAGAGGGTTGGGGAAAGGGGTAACGAGTATGAAGCACGAATCTGTCGCGATTACCATTACGAGTGGTAAAGGCGGTGTGGGAAAATCGACGACCGTCGCTTCGGTCGGCTTGGGATTGGCACAACTCGGCAAAAAAGTGTGTCTGGTAGACACCGATATCGGTCTTCGCAAGCTGGATCTGATGCTGGGGTTGGAAAATCGCATCGTGTATGATCTGGTGGACGTGATCGAAGGTACGGGAAAACTGCGGCAAGCATTGGTTCGCCACAAGGAATATCCGGGTTTGGCCCTCTTGCCGGCGGCGCAAACGCGCTACAAGGAAGAGGTCACACCGGCACAGGTCAAACAAGTGGTGGATGAACTGCGAAACGAGTTTGACTACATCTTGATCGATTCACCTGCAGGAATCGAAGGCGGTTTTCGGAATGCCATCGCTGCGGCGGACCGTGCCATCTTAGTGGTTAACCCCGAAATTCCGTCGGTACGCGATTCTGACCGTGTAATCGGCTTGTTGGAAGCGGCCGATCTCAAACAGATCGATTTGATCGTCAACCGGGTGCAGCCCGGGATGGTACGTGATGGGGATATGTTGAGTGTGGAACGGGTACAAAACCATCTGGCAATCAATCTGCTGGGCATTGTGCCTGAGGACAAACGCATCATTCGTTCATCCAACACGGGTGAACCCGTCATTTTGGATCAGAAGTCGTTGGCGGGCAAAGCGTTTTCCAATATTGCCCGAAGAATCAACGGGGAAGAAGTCCCGTTTCTCGAGTTGGAGGAAAATGGGTTGATCTCTCGAATCAAACGGCTGTTCCATATCGCGAGTGCGTTAAATTGAGGTGAAGTCCGTGGCGTTTCTCAATATGTTCAGTAGGGACAAGGATCAGCCCACCGCACCTACGGCGGATGATCGTTTGTCTCTCGTTTTGAGCTATCAACGGTCGGAAATCGATGAGGCCAAATTGAAACAATTTCGGATCCGCCTGATCGAGCTGTGCGATGATTTCGGTTTCGATGTGGTCGGCCAAGTGGAAGTGCGTCCCCAATCGAGGGGAGGAGATCGAACAACCGTTTTATGTGCCAGTATCCCAGTCCGAGTGAAGCAAAAAAATTGAAGGAAGGGCGCGTTTTTCCGCCCGGTCCATCGGCATGAAAGATGGACCCATGGCGGGAAAACGCGCCCTTTTTTTGTATAAACAACAAGTAGGTGCATGGTCAAAGGGTTGCCCACGGTTATATCGTGTGATTATTTTCCAGATTTTGCTCCAAAAAATCTACAACCACAGTCGGAAATGCTTTGTCCTCGGTAATCGTGAACAAGGCGATGGAAACACGGGTACAACCGAACTTGCGCATTAAATGCACCAGCTTATCACGAGTGGTAGCGTTGGGTTTTCCGAATCTCTTTTCAAAAGCTTTTAAAATCATTTGCTCTTCAGAAGAAGGTTCATAACGGGGGGATGAGAACTCTTTCGTCTGGTCCTTGACGGGACTCTCTTGTTCATGGGAAGCGGCGATCTCGTGCCGAATATTCTCTATCTGCTGTTGGGAGAATGTACCGTCCAACGAACGGATCTCCGGGCGTTGGATTTGCCAATCCTGCAGACGGCGTCGTCTACGCGGACGTTGTTCCGGCAAGCGGTTGAAACGGTCCGGATATTTTCTGCGTAAGGTATAAATCCGCTGATAGATGGCTCCTTGTGTACGTGACAATTGTTTTTCCAATGCCGCTATGGCGGACGACAGAGATTTGCCTTCATTCAAGTATCGGTTGACGGTTTGAATCACCGTTTCCTCTTCCTCTTCGGACCAACTGTTCATTCGACCGTTGGGGGAATGGCCATTTTGGTAATTTGATGGAAATCGTTCCGGGAATTCCGCCCGTAGTTTGCGAACATGGGACATGATACCAGCGTAGCCACGGTTCAAAGTATCAGCCAGTTCTTTTAAAATGTCCCGCTCACGGCGACCTTGGGCCAATCCCTGGTTAATCGCCTCTATGATTGTTTCGTTTTCTTCATCTGTATATTTGCCTTTTTTTGTATCGAACATGCGTTTCCCCCTCTCAGCCTTAATAATTTCTCTATTTCAATATAACAAAATTGAAACAACCTTTTCCACTAATATACTCCTTTTTTTTGACTAAATTTTAGTTTGTAAACGATGTTTTTCTCCATAATCAACATAACAAAGGGTATCAACACTAGTAATAACCAAAAATATGATCAAAAAAGTATAATTGTCAACTAAATTGCCCATACAATTACTGAATATAGAATTTATACATATCCGAGTACTTACACCAAATATTGGCTGTCAGCCCAGGAAGGAGGACGTGGAATTGGAATTGAGAGTGAATGAAATCAGTTCATTACTGACTACCCGTTATCCGCTCTCCGGGAACCATCATGAGCAGAACAGTTCTGATGTGCCTGTTCACCGCGATTGGGACATCACTTCCAAAGCGGCTTTGGTCATCTTGTGGGGACTTTTGATCTATCCCCGTTTGGATCCGGAAATGAGGCTTCAACCGCCTCCCGTCGTTTCGGTCAACCAACTCCACGCATCGTTTCGTGAACATCTCGGAAGCGAGCAGCAATGGCGAAGTATGTTGGAACGGTTTGTCCAACATGATTACATCCGCATACAGGCTCCCGACCGTGTCACACCGGGTACACGATTGTTCGCCTCTGTCGATGCTGCTAAGATGTACGACTTATTTCGTACCTCCGTATTGGTTCGACAACTACATACTACCACGAAATCGCCCAGAAACAAAAATTCGTGATCAGATTTTAATATTTTCGTCTCACTGGAAATACTTATGAGATTGGATTTTTAAGATGACGAAAGCCGTGATCCTGCCTTCCATCCAAGCTGGAAAACGGCTTACGTTTTTTTTGCGGACACTAGGGCAGTCTTATCATCGTAAGGTAGCAATATTTTCCAGCGATTGAAGACCTAAGCCCTGACTAAGCGAAGACACGGGAAGTGGAGGATTGAAATCGCGGGCAATTTCCTCAAAGCGAAGCGTACATTGCCCGCGTCCTGCGCTGACCCGGTCGGAGCGGTCATCATCTGCTTCCTGAATGGCGTAGGTGCAGCGAGTCGGGAAAGCAATGTACCAGACACACAATGAAAAAGGCGTTGATGTTCCACAGGCATTAGCCGTCGGTGTAACTGTGAAACAATCAACGCCAGACTGCGGTTTGAAAGCAGTGTTTATTATGATATGGGTAATGTGGAAAGTGAGCAGGGGACGAACAACCAAGAAAGTGACTTGAAATACCGAAAAAGGATGTAGTTTTCAGTTGTATGGGGGTGTCAATCGTTTTCTTTGAGGGATTCCAGAAAACGTTGCAGGGTTTTCCGCTGTTCGGGGGACAATTGCAATGCGACATTGACCAAATGCTGAATATCTTCCGGAAGAGATAACATCGCGATCTGGTGTTGTCCCATCTGGTTGATTACTTCTTCCAGCAAGTTTCTTGCTTCATCAATGTGCTTGTAGGCTTGAATCAACAATTTGGCTGCGGGACTTGGATGATTCATTGCGTCGTTTACTCCTCACGAGAGGATAGGATGCGTTCGATTTCCTCGTGGATTCGTTTCAGCTCGTCCGAACTCAGCTTGTGAAGGTCCCGCATCATACTCTCCAGTTTCAACAACCGGAATTCCTCCAAAAATGATGGGATGTATTGGGGATGAACCGACATGAAAATAACTCCTTTCGGAAATTCGTCATAGGGTCGTTTGTTTCGTCCGAGGGAATTCTAATTGTATCAGAAATCTGTCAGTGGTCAATGACGATCAGGTGTGGATTGTCCCAATCGATGTCGTTTTTTCCCACTCACATGCCTTCTCACTCCCGCATTCGGAAAGATCTCGACAAGATTCGTTTTTGTCATGAAAAAAAGGTTTCGCAAAGCAGAAAAAAGGGTAATCAACACCTAGCCCTATTTGGGCACACACTCCTTGGGCTGTGTTCATTCTACAGCAAAGAGGTGTTGCATGATGACGGCGGAACCGTTGCGGGAAATTGAAGAAAAGTTGGAAAGAGTCAAACAGGAGTATAAGTTGGCCGTGCAACGCCACGAGTTTTTGGCACAAGCGGATTTATGGGAAGAGATTCAGCAACTGAAAAAACAGCGGGATCAGTTGAGATTGAGACAGATCAGTTGAAGTTGGATACAAAAGGTAAAGCTCCCTACGGGGAGCTTTCAACATTTTTTTCAAAAAAACTGCTTCTGTTCCCGATGTTCCTTCAGGATTTCCACTGCCTCACGGAAGCGTTGGGCATGAACAATTTCCCGTTCCCGCAGGAATTTAAGGGCATCATTGACATCCGGATCGTCCGACATGTCGATCAACCATTGATAGGTAGCGCGCGCTTTTTCCTCCGCGGCGATGTCCTCGTACAAATCGGCGATGGGATCTCCTTTGGCTTGGATGTAGGTGGCGGTAAAGGGATTGCCGGCAGCGTTATGGTAAAACAGTGCACGATCGTGATCGGCATAGTGATCGCCCAACCCTGCTGCTTTCATCTCTTCGGGTGAAGCATCTTTGGTTAGTTTATAGACCATGGTAGCGATCATTTCCAAGTGGGCAAATTCTTCCGTGCCGATGTCGGTTAACAATCCCTTGACCTTGTCCGGCAAAGTGTAGCGTTGGTTGAGATAGCGCAATGCGGCGGCCAATTCACCGTCGGCTCCCCCGTATTGCTCGATCAGATATTTAGCCAGTCTGGGATTGCATTGGCTGACGCGAACCGGATACTGCAACTTCTTCTCATAAATCCACACGTCCGTTCCCTCCATTACGGTCTCTCTTTAACTGAACTGACGATGTTTTCAGTGTCTGGTGATATCGTCTATATCGTGAACCCAAACCAGGGCCGATTGGACATCTAAACTTCCCAAGGCCATGGGCCTTCGTTCCATCCATCGGGATACTGGTTATAACTGTGACCAAAATGGGTCAATGGGCCGAACCGGGACTCGAAATTCTCTTTGAGCTGTGATCGTTTTTGTGCATAGCTGTTGTACTGCTGAATCGCAGATGCATCCCCGGGATGAGTATCCAGATACAGGTTCAATTCCACCAGGACGAAGTCAACCACCTGCAACTGATGCAGGAGCTGGTAATATTCCTTGCTCATTTTACTCATCTCTTGTTGCCCCCGTCGTAGCGTGTCTTCCGGTACGGACTGTACAAAAGCGGCCACAACGTGCCGCGTCGAAGTGCCTCTTTGGGCGAAAACTGGGGAAGATTGGGGGGTTGGAACGGGATATATTGGTTAGGTGGAACGACGTATTTTTTGAAACGAATGGGATGACACGGGTCAAATGGACTGATGTATGGTTGCCAATATCGCTCCTGATGTACAAACGGATTCCACATCTTTCACCCTCACCTTAACCATGTCATGGTGTGATTTGCTCAGTGTCAGAATATGTACCTCATGGGCGAGTGTGACGGGTCCAATCGCCCATTTCCCGTTACGCAAAAAATGTCATCGGCGTCAGGCGCATACCTCAATACCAACAATCGTCATATTAAGACGAGACGTACCTCTTTGTTTGGAGGTGAGATCATGAAAGAACGTGGAATCCTGGCTTATTTCCATACGGAGGAACAGGCGAAACAAGCGGCGGAAGAATTGAAACGTCATGGAGTTGAGATTGTTCAGGTGGATCGCTTTTCGGTTATTCCTTCAACGGAGGAACGGGATTTGGACAATCCGATTGCAGAACCGATATCATCCTTGGCCCAAAACGTGATGGACGCCGACATTTCCAGCCCTGATGCGGGTGTATTGGCGGCAGCTCATCCCAGTGCCAGCGGCATGGCCGATGGCAGTGGATGGCAGTCAGATGAGGATGTGTTGGTCACTGCCGTGGTGGATGAATCGCGACTAGAAGAAATGAGGGCATTGTTGGAATCGATGGGTGCCCGTTTATAAAGGAGGGATCAGGAGTGACACACCGGAAAGGACAACCGGAAAAAGGAAGCCGTTTTGTGGACAAAACGGACAAGGAACCACCTATTTCGATCGATGGACACAAACCGCCGCGAATGTGGGATGGAGACGTGAAGGCGAGTGAAGAAACGCCGGATTCCCTGACGTCGAAATGAATGGTTTCTCAGTTTCACCATAATTTCACACGCATTGATCCTTTGGTAAAACCACAACATAAGGGTACAAGATCAAGGAGGTGAAAATCATGCCGCAACAACGTGACCGCAACAACAACCAACTCCTGGTCCAAGGAGCCGCTCAAGCTTTGGATCAAATGAAGTATGAAATCGCTTCTGAGTTCGGCGTTCAACTGGGACCGGACACGACCTCCCGCGCCAACGGTTCTGTTGGTGGTGAAATTACGAAACGCTTGGTTGCCTTGGCCGAATCTCAACTGGGTGGAGGCCGTACGGTTTAACCTGAACAATTTCATCTTCTGGTATCGGGCAGCGACACATGTCGCTGCCCCTCTCATTTCCAACAAATTTCAGAGGATTTGGAATCATTGCTGTCGTAATTATTGAAAGCGTCACCACGTAACCGGGAGGCGATGTATGCATGGATCTCATGATGGAAATTCCGACATATTACAACTTGGCTCAGGATGTGGACCGACACGCTCACTCCCCGGATAAAGCGGCCATTTTGTGGGAAAATGACAAAGGAGATCGTCAAACTGTCACTTATCGTGAGCTGAAACTGCGTTCTGACCGCTTGGCCAGTGGTTTGCTTGCCAAAGGATTGTCCAAGGGTGACCCGGTCATGATTTTGTTACCGCGTCATCCCTCAGCTTATATCTCCTATTTGGGTGTGTTGAAAGCGGGTTTGGTGGTATTGCCCGGCTCCGAGATGTTGCAACCATCGGATATTCGTTACCGTTTGCAGCATGCAGAAGTAAAAGCGGTGATTGCCGATGCGTCGCTCACGCAACGGGTGGATGAGGCAGCCAGGGACTGTCCGTTCCTCTTGCATCGATGGGTGGTGGGTGCCGACGAGAGAGAAGGTTGGGAACCGCTGGTTACAGTGGAGCGGGAACCAGTGGAACTTCCCCGCACCCGCAGTGACGATGTGGCTTTTTTGGCTTATACATCCGGTACCACTGGCGGTCCCAAAGGTGTGATCCATCACCATAGTTGGGCGATTGCCCATCAGGCGGTAGCAGCCAGGCTGTGGCTGGATATCCGTCCATCAGATGTGGTGTGGGCGACAGCGGGTCCCGGATGGGCCAAATGGGTGTGGAGTCCGTTTATCTCCACCCTGGGGTCCGGTGCCACGGCATTTGTTTATCAAGGAAGGTTTTCTGCAGAAAAGTATCTCTCCCTGATGGAGCAATACAAAGTGAATGTCCTGTGCTGTACGCCGACCGAGTATCGACTGATGGCCAAAGTGGACGGTCTGGAGCGGTACGATCTGTCGTCGCTACGCAGTGCCGTCAGTGCCGGAGAACCGCTGAACAGGGAAGTGATTGACACGTTCCGCCGCTATTTCAATGTCGAAGTGCGGGACGGTTACGGACAGACGGAAAACACACTTCTGGTGGGAACGCTTAGGGGAATGAAAGTGAAGCCGGGGTCGATGGGGAAACCCACACCGGGCAACCGCGTGGCCATCATCGACGAGGAGGGCAATCCGGTTCCGGTTGGACAGGTGGGGGATATCGCCGTTCACAAAGATGCACCAGCGTTGTTCAAGGGCTATTTCCGTGATCCGGAGCGAACGGCGAAAGCCTTTCGAGGGGATTGGTACCTGACCGGCGATCAGGCACGTCAGGATGAAGATGGGTATTTCTGGTTCGAGGGACGCTCCGACGATATCATCATCAGTTCAGGCTACACGATTGGGCCGTTTGAAGTGGAAGACGCCCTGGTCAAACATCCGTCGGTGCAGGAATGTGCCGTGGTGGCCAGCCCGGACCCGATCCGGGGCTCGATCGTCAAGGCATTCGTCATTCTGAAACGACCGGAGGATGCCTCCGACGAAATGGTTCGGGAACTGCAGGAACATGTGAAACAGGTGACCGCTCCGTACAAATACCCCAGGGAAATCGAGTTCGTCACAGAATTGCCCAAAACGACCAGCGGCAAAATTCGCCGGGTAGTACTGAGGCAATTGGAAAAAGAACGCAAAGCCAAACGGCAGTCGAGTTGAACCGGGCTCTCGCCTTCGGTATAATCGAGGGCAGTTGAAGACGAAGGAGACCGGTATCATGAAGGTGTTTCCCCACGGATATGTAGTCAATTTTCAGGCGACTGCTCGAGAAATGTACCCTAAAGACTTAGACGCCAAGCTGAAAAAAGCGATTTCCCAATGCGGAAACCTGATGGTGGGCACGATTAGTATCCCACAGCAGGCATTGCATGTGTTCGGAACGGCGGAATCCTTCGAAGTTTTGGACGAACAGGATCTGTTGCGTATCCGTTTCCGCCGGCAGGACGGGGAAACGGAGGAAAGAGAACATCCCATATCCGCGTTGATGATCAGCCACGAGGCGCGATTCGATATTCACGATCCGGCCAAGGGGACGGTGCCTTGTACAGTGTTGTATGTTACCTTTTCGGCCGGTGAGGATCCAGACGAGGAAATTACCTATTTCTTCACCGACCCGGAGGCGGTGACCCACCCATTAGATTGTGTGGTTGAGTTTTGGATGCAGGTGCATGAAGTGGGACGCGACGTCAACTTCGACGAAGTGGGTTGTGCCGCCAATCTATGGAAACCCGATCGCACACCACCTTGTGCGGGAGGGAAGTAAAGGCTGTCATTTTAGAGTAGCTGTCGCATTTCCCGTCGATCAACTCTGGCTGTTGCGTTGGATGATGCAGACGGGAGACTGCGGACTTTGTGCGATCGAAGCTGATGCTTCGATCTTTTTTAATGCCCGGGTTGTCGTAATGGCAGCCGGTTGAGTGGGCAGCGTCTGATGCCGAAGCATCTTATCCTCCGTTTTAAACAACGCTATGCCTTCAACATCATAGTGGGATGCGGATTGTTAGAAGGGATCATCACCAAGTCCCTCTCCGTAATCGTAATCGCCCGTGATAAGGCTTCCGATGTCGAACTCCGTCTGCATATACCTTGATAATAACCTAACAAATTTAAATATATTATACTTATATAATTTTTCTAAAAATAACTTGTCAATACTCATTTAGCTGTACTATAATACAATCGAATTAAATCATCTGTATGAGCGCAGTCCTTTCAATCATACAGAGGAGTGATCCAACACATAGATTCACAGACATAATGATCCAGCAAACGTCGCGGAAAAGGGGATAGGATGGAATCTCAAGGAAGGTTATGATCGCGCCCCGCTATACCGATTCAGTTCAGTGGAAAGACCAGTGCGATCGACGCATCTACCCATGATAATTAACGGAATATTATAAAAATTAGAACGGAGATGTTAATGACCTTCTGGTGCACAACGTTAACAAAACGGTCAATCGGATGGCCTTGGCTGTAATGGACCAGCGGGTTGTTCGTGGGGGTCCTCCATCTTGATCTCCTTTGGAACGGAAATGTTGAAAGCGATTCCCTCCCTTCGTTGGCTGGCCTCCGGGATGCTTTGGTGAGCTGCCGTCAGCGTTTACGTCATATGGCGGGTCATTCGCTCCAAATGAGCTTGAATGACATACATTGACCCAAAGTAAGGGGGAAATGACCTAGGTACCATGGAAAAAGGTTCTGGTTGAGTATGTTCGTCGCTCTGTGCCTGGTGTTTACGTTGGTGCTGGGGATTTGGACTGGGGGTGTGGCGCTGGCCGTCCCTATCGGGGGGATTGGTGGGTTTATTATCCTGGCGGATGAGATCCAAATCAGCAATTTCAAGGTGTTGCCAAAGATTGGGGAAACTAGTGAGCGGGCGGCATATCCCCAGGGAAGCGCACAGTTGGATGCGGTGATCAAGAAGTTGAAGCTTTACAAAGATCTCAATGTTCCTGGTAAGGGAAAAGTGCGGGTGCTCATCACTGCGTCCAAGGATGTAAAAGCTTCAGGATTGGTTCTCGATTTGAGCAAGCTGCAAGCGGACGCGTCTTTCAACAAAATGAAAATTGCAGAGAAATATAGCAGCGATTGGCAGCAAAAATTCAATTTGTCGGCACCCAGCCTCGTGCTGAAAAAGCCTTTCATTCAAGGGCACTACATGTTTGCCAACAGCATCTCTCTGCCAGGGCTTTCCATGCAGTTGGAGATGATTTCGGCCAAGTAAAGGGGTGTCAACATGCGAAAGAGAGCTGTGGAAGAAAGGTCTTTGAGCAATTCGGAGATCAGTTTGCGGACAGATCGCCGATTTGACGAAAAAAGGCGCCCAAAACTGGCCCTTACGCTGGTTTGCCTGTCAGGACTGGTTATTTTATGGATTCCCGTCAATTTGCATTGGATGGCCTTTGTGCCGGGGAGCTTTGCCTTTGCCGGAATGCTGTTCGGCACGCTCGTGCTCAGCTGCGGGGTGATAGGTTGGTTGATGCCTCAATATGTTCGGCTTCTAGGGACGTTCGCGATGATTTTGTCGATCGTGTCCATTATCGGAGCATTAGGAGGGCTGATGATTGGGACATTGTTGGGTATTGTAGGCGGGTCCCTGTGCATTGCTTGGGGACCGACCTCCCGACCGTCAAACGAGAGCAATGAGAAGGAACATTTTGGGGTGGAGGGGGTTAGCTCAGCCAAACAGGAAGCGGCCGCCACGTGGCAGAAGTGGTTGAAGTAAACAGACGGGGGATGGAGGGGGGAAGCTTTTGTACGCTTCTTGTTGCAGGATCCTCAGGAAGGTACTGGCCCTTTCGGTGGGTTTGTCAGTTTGTTTTGTTTTTATTGGTGACAAAATGGTTTCGGCTCAAACAAGGTCACCGGACGAGGGCCGATCGTCCGGTGAACAGCAAACCCTCAAGAAAAAGGACGAAAAGGTTTCTTCGAAGAATGAGGCACCAAAGGCGGTGTTGAGCCGAACGTCCCTGGATGAAGGTATCGTGATCCGTGCCGATCGCATTGAAGCACAAGGCTTGATCCCTTCACTAACGACCACGGAGAATGACAGGTTGGCTGTTCGTCTTTTTGCAAAGAGAGCCAAAGTATACGATATGAAATTGCTCATCGGAAAAAAGAGTTCCCCATCCGGACAATGGGGTATGGAGATTCAAGATGCGGGCCCCATATCGATCCAAGGCCTGGTCGCTGATGTGACCGCTCTGGGATTTAAAATAAAAGGGCCTCTTTTGCAGATCGACAAGCCGCTTCCCGCTGTGGTACTTTATGATGTCTATCTAAAGGTGAAACAGATGGATACTGACCGTGTCAGAATGCCGCAGGTGGACCTGGAAACGAAGCAAGGTGTCATCTTGTCTTCGAACGGCCCTGTGATAGATATGGGCCGGTTGCCCAAGGCGAACGGGTTAAAAGCACTGACGGACACCGTCAACGATCTGCTGGCGAGTTTGTCAGGCTTCGATTCATCGGAAGATCGACCCGTAACCCGTTCTGACGATCCATCGAGTCAACCGAATCAACCACCGTGGTCCGAGGAAGATCCCCCTCAATTGCCGAAAAAGCCTCCTGACACGAAACCGATCCTAATCCGCCGTTGGATCCATCGAACGATTTGCCGAACCCACCTTCTTTGCCTCCAATTGATGGAGCAAACGTGTTCGAAAAAGGGAAACCGGTGGTAAAAAAGGTGGTCGTGAAGCTGAAAGACGGGTTGGATCATGTCCTGACCGTTCTTCAGTTTGTTCGGGAGGCAGAGAAGTATCCTCATACAGAGATCACGATCCAAAAAGGGAACAAAAAGGCAAACGCGAAAAATCTTTTGGAAGTTCTCAGCATAACACTCACACCCGGGACAGAGATGATCTTGACTGCTGAAGGAAAAAAGGCAGACCAGGCAGTGAAAGCTTTGGCCAAGATGATGAGTCAAAGTGAATAAATTCCACATACCCGTTGCGGCAATTGTCCGTTTCGGGTTTTTCTGTTTGGTTGCGAGGTGGGATCCTGATAATGCTGGCAAATGAACCGAATCCAGTCGGAACGGTGGTTCGAAACGACCAAATCCACCCACGCATTTTCTCCAGCTGGCTACCGATTCGCTGTCCCTACCCTCACATCGGTATGTCAACTCCCATGTCTTTGGAATCTTTCTAAAAACCTGATGCAATATCTTCGATTCTACTGTAATCTGGTATTGAGCCATGTGAAATCCTCTTCTATTTGGAATTTTTGTACCAATTTCTGGCCGAGGGCTTTCAACAAGGCCCACTTATTTTATAGGAGTGACATTTTTATACAATTACACTGAGCTGTCATGTTGGAACACACCGATCCAACGATCTCGATACGATATCGGAAGAAATGAAGAAGTACCAACCCTCCGCCTCTGTATCAGTCGAGCGAAGAACTAGAAATTTCAGGAATGATTCACAAAGCGAAGCGTACTTTGCCCGCGTCCTGCGCTCCAGGTCGGAGATCCTCTTCCTTGCATGGCGCAGGTGCAGAGAACCGGGAAAACGATGTGGACAGTATTCACCAGACACAACCTAGCTTGAGACAGAAGAATTCGGGGATTCACTTTTGTGAGGGGGTAGGCGATGGCTGAGAAACTTCACGATTGGCAGCATCTTTGGCACCAGACACCCTGTCCCATGGCGGTCGTGGACGAATCGGGTATCATCCGGTACGGAAATCGAGAGTTGCTCCGACTGTTTGAAAAGGAAAAGTTAGATTATCGATCCTGGGCTTCGTTTATTCAAGCAACTACCATAAAGGAACATCCGGAACTTCAAGAGATCGGCGGCAAGAGATACCGGGTTCGTTGTTGTGCACTGGATGAACTGGAAGGTTGGTTTCTTTACTTGTTGGAAAGGGTCGCTACTGAAGGACACCCTTCCCTACCGTCGCCCAACGGGTTGGATCTGGACACCCTCATCGAAAATTCCTATGACTGTATATACATCACGGACCACAACGGGATCACGCTTCATACAAACTCCGCGATTGAAAGGCTTACGGGGATTCCGAAGGAGTATTATGTGGGGAAAGATGTTCGGTATCTGGAAAAAAGGGGAATTTTGAAAAAGTCCGTGACGCTGGAAGTGTTGAAAACAGGAAAAACCGTCAGCACCGTGCAAGCCAATAAACAAGGGAAAGTGCTGATCATTACGGGGAATCCGGTCTTTGACAACGAAGGCCGGGTGGTACGGGTGATTACCAATATCCGGGATGTGACCGAATTAAATCGCCTTCGGGATGAACTGGACGAGACGCGCAAGTTATCGGAGAGGTATCGTAAAGAACTAGCCGAATTGAGGAAGCTGTACCTAAAAGAAGAACCCTCCATTGTGATGAACGATATGGCCATGCAACAGGCCTATCATTTGGCGATGAGAGTGGCCGGCACTGACGCAACGGTTTTGCTGTTGGGGGAATCTGGAGTGGGTAAGGAAGTTTTCGCTCAGATGATCCATAAAAACAGCAGCCGGTATGAAAGCGGGTCCTTCATCACCGTCAATTGTGGTGCGATCCCGGAAGAGCTGATCGAGTCGGAATTGTTCGGTTACGAGGGAGGGGCCTTCACCGGAGCCCGAAAAGAAGGGAAACCGGGGATGTTCGAGCTGGCGGATAACGGAACCTTGTTTTTGGATGAGATAGGGGAACTTCCTCTGGCGATGCAAGTAAAACTTTTGCGCGTGATTCAGGAAAAAAAGGTTCGAAGAGTGGGGGGAACACGGTCGGTTCGAATCAATGTGAGAATTATCGCGGCAACGAACCGCGATTTGAAAGAAATGGTGAAAAAGGGGGAGTTCAGGGAGGACTTGTATTATCGGATCAGCGTGGTTCCGATCGAAATTCCTCCCCTTCGACGGCGGAAAAACGACATTAAACCGTTGCTCATTCACTTTCTGGACAAGTATAACCGAAAGTACCGCAAGTCGTGTTACTTTGTTCCGGAAGTTTTCGAGAAGCTGCAGGAATACGAGTGGCCGGGAAATGTTCGGGAGCTAGCCAATATGGTGGAACGGCTGGTCATCACCTGTCCGGAGGATGCGATTCGACCGGAATATATTCCGGAAATACGGGAAAATCGAAACGCTGATTCCCATGATGGCCAGTCACGGGGGATGGTCCCGGAGATTAACGGGGAAAGCTACAAACTATCCGGTTTCAACCGTTCCTTTCAATCTTTGAACGACTTCATCTCCCACCTGGAACGCGAGATTTTGGCCGAGGCTTATGAACGATTCCACAGCTCCTATCAGGTGGCGCAGCATTTGGGCATCAGCCAGTCCACAGCCATGCGGAAGGCATACAAATACGGAATCAGAGAAAGGGGTTCCTCTTAAGTCGATTTCGGTTTATAAACCGGAATCGACTTATTTTTTTGACTTATTCGGGAGGAGGGACGATGCCCCTCTTTTGAGATGATGGGGAAACACCATGTGGCATGGCTTTTGCTTTGAATATGGAACGGGAGGTGAGAAACAGTGAAGGATTGCTGGATCGTCGGAGCGGTGCGAACACCGGTGGGGCGTTACGGTGGTGCTTTGTCCACTGTACGACCCGACGATTTGGCCGCAGTGGCGATTCGCGGTTTGCTGGAACGGACCGGTGTCCCCGGTGAAGCCGTGGAAGATGTGATTTTCGGAAATGCCAATCAAGCGGGGGAAGATAACCGAAATGTGGCGAGAATGGCTTTGTTACTCGCAGATTTACCCGTCACCGTCGGCGGTGTGACGGTCAACCGGTTGTGTGGTTCGGGTCTGGAGGCCGTAAACCAGGCAAACCGGGCCATTCGGATGGGAGAAGGGGACGTGATGATCGCCGGAGGAGTGGAAAGCATGTCCCGTGCCCCATTGGTGATGCCGAAACCCGATCGGGCCTTTCCGCGGGGGAATACAACCGTTTACGATACCACCCTCGGTTGGCGGTTCGTCAATCCCCGGTTGGCCGAACGATATCCCCCCGAATCGATGGGGGAAACGGCGGAAAATGTAGCGGAGCGTTACGGTGTCTCCCGAGAGGATCAGGACCGATTCGCTTTGCTGAGTCAGCAGAGAGCGGCTGCTGCCATACGGGAAGGAAAATTCAAAGAGGAAATCGTTCCGGTGCCCGTCGATGACCGCAAAGGAATCCGGTGGGTTACCGAGGACGAACATCCCCGCCCGCAAACCACCCTGGAGCAATTGCAGGCGTTGCGCCCCGTGTTCAGGGAAGGTGGCACGGTGACTGCGGGGAATGCCTCCGGGATCAACGACGGGGCGGCGGCTCTTCTTCTGGCGAGTCCGGAGAAAGCGAGAGCCTATGGCCTTCAGCCTCTGGGGCGAATCGTTTCTTCCGCGGTTGCCGGAGTAGATCCTTCGGTGATGGGGATCGGACCAGTTCCGGCTGTACGAAAGGCGTTAAAACGGGCTGGTTTGACGATAGACGACATTGATTTGGTCGAATTGAACGAGGCTTTTGCTGCCCAAGCGGTGGCATGCATGCGCGAATTAAACATACCTGAAGAAAAATGCAATGTGAACGGTGGTTCCATCGCGATCGGACACCCCCTTGGAAGCACGGGAGCACGGTTGTTGACGTCGCTTCTCTACGAAATGAAGCGTCGCCAAGTCCGTTATGGATTGGTGACCATGTGCATCGGAGTGGGACAAGGAATCGCCACAATTGTGGAACGAGTCGAAAGTTGAGGAGGGAGGATCGGTATGCGGGAAATCCATCGGATCGGTATCGTCGGTGCGGGAGTGATGGGGAGGGGGATTGCCTACCAAGCAGCGATCTCTCGTTTTTCGGTGGTTTTGTACGACGTTCAGTCTGAAGTGTTGGAAAATGCCGTGAAACAGATCGCTTCCCTCATCAAGCGGCAGGTGGAAAAGGGAGCTCTTTCCCCGGAATGGGGTGAGGAAGCCTTGACCCGGATCGAAACGGTGGATTCGCTGGAATCCTTTCGGGATTGTGATTTTGTTATCGAAGCTGTGGTCGAAGATCTCGAAATCAAACATCACGTGTTTCGGCAGCTGGATGCCATCTGCGATGGGGAAGTGGTGCTCGCGACCAACACATCGGCCAAAAGCGTGACCGAAATCGCTTCCGCCGCATCTGATCCCAGTCGGGTATGCGGCATGCACTTTTTCAATCCCGTTCACCGTATGAAGCTGGTGGAAGTGGTTCGAGGCTTGCAATCCGCAGATTGGGCCGTTGAGCAGACGGAAAAATTGGCCTGGCAATTGGGAAAAGAAGTTGTCTGCATTAATGAACGGCCGGGGTTTGCCACTAGCCGCATCAGCGCATTGGTAGGCAATGAAGCGTTCTATATGTTGATGGAAGGGGTCGGATCCCCCGAGGAGATCGACCGGGCCATCAAGCTCGGGTTGAACTATCCGATGGGACCCTTTGAATTGGGGGACTTGGTGGGCTGGGATACCCGGTTGAAAGTGCTTGAGTATCTGCATAAAACGCTAGGAGAGAAGTTTCGTCCCTGCCCGCTTCTCGTTCAATATGTGAAAGCCGGCCGTTTGGGAAGAAAGACCGGATGGGGCGTTTACCGGTACGATGAGCAGGGGCGGCGGATTCCATACAAAGAAGAAGAGGTTGCAAAGTGAGGGTGAGAACAATGGAAATTACGGTCAAACCTGAAATCCGGCAGCTGCAGACAGTGGTGAGGGATTTTGTGAAGGAAGTGGTCGAACCGGTCGCACAGGTCATCGAAGAAGAAGACCGTATCCCGGAGGATGTCGTGGAGCAAGCAAAGGAACTGGGATTGTTCGGTCTTTCCATTCCTGAAGAATACGGTGGATTGGGCTTGAGCATGACGGAAAAGTGCCTTCTGTTAGAGGAGCTCGGGAAAACCCATAACGGTTTCACCAGTTTAATTGGCGCACACACCGGTATTGGAACCGTCGGAATTGTGGAGTTGGGAACGGAAGAACAGAAGCAGCGGTTCCTGCCGAAAATGGCGACGGGTGAATGGCTCGGAGCGTTTGCCCTGTCCGAACCTGAGGCGGGATCCCATGCGGCCAACCTGCGCACCCGGGCTGAACGCAAGGGTGATCGCTATGTGCTAAACGGTATGAAACACTTTATCACTAACGGTCCGGAAGCCCACGTGATCACCGTCATGGCTAGCACCGATCCCGCCAAGGGAGCCAAGGGCATCACCTCCTTTTTGGTGGAAAGCGATTCGCCAGGGTTCAGCCGAGGTCCGGCGGATGTGAAAATGGGGCTTCGGGGATCCCACACTTGCCAGTTGTTTTTTGAAGACTGTGAGGTGCCGGAGGCAAACCGCTTGGGAGCGGAGGGAGAAGGTTATGTCAACGCATTGAAAATCCTGGCAAACGGTCGAGCCTCACTTGCAGCCCGTTGCCTGGGGTCATGTGAGAAACTGTTGGAGCTTTCCATGGATTACGCCATGCAGCGGAAACAATTTGGAAAGCCGATTTTTGAAAACCAGGCCATCCAACACATGTTGGCGGACATGTCTATGGAGATTGAAACACTGAGGAGTTTGCTGTATCGGGTGACTGCCATGGTGGATCAAGGAAAGAAAGTCATCAAGGAATCGGCGACGGTCAAATTGTATGCTTCGGAGGTGTACAATCGCATCGCGGATCGGGCAGTTCAGATTTTCGGCGGAATGGGTTACATGAAAGAGTTTCCGGTGGAGCGGTTTTACAGGGACGCCCGAATTACACGGATTTATGAGGGTACATCGGAAATTCAGCGCAACATCATTGCGGCGCAATTGAAGAAGGAATACGTCCGATAGGGAGGAGAGAAAATGTGCCAGCCATCCGACAATCTGCCGAGGAGGCCGTTCGCCGTATCCGCTCCGGGTCTACCTTGATGGTGGGCGGATTCGGCTTGGCCGGCGTCCCTCTACGGCTGATCGATGCCTTGGAGCGGACGGAGGTCCGGGATCTGACCGTGATCAGCAACAACATCGGTACCCCCGGGCAGGGTTTGGGGAAATTGTTGAATGCGGGACATATCAAAAAGGTCATCGGGACCTATTTCACCACCAATCCGGATGTCGGGGAGGCATACCATGCCGGGAGGATCGAGGTGGAGTTGATCCCGCAAGGCACCTTTTGCGAAGCCATCCGGGCCGGGGGGAGTGGCATTCCTGCTTTCTACACACCGACGGCAGCCGGGACCGAGCTGGCTGAGGGGAAGGAGGTTCGGTTTTTCGACGGCAAGCCGTATGTTTTAGAGCGTGCGTTGCGCGGTGATGTTTCCCTGATTAAAGCTCACAAGGCGGATGAGTTGGGGAACCTGATTTATTACAAAACGGCCCGGAACTTTAATCCGTTGATGGCGATGGCTTCCGATTTGACCATCGCAGAAGTGGATGAAATTGTTCCCGTCGGGAGTCTGGACCCGGAGGCGATCGTTACCCCGCACGTGTTTGTCGACATTCTTGTCACGGAGTGAGGCGAATGAATCAGCGCGATCGGATTCGTCATTGCATCGCTCGCAGAGCAGCTCTGGAGCTCAGGGACGGGGATGTGGTCAACCTGGGGATCGGTATTCCCACTTTGGTCAATGACTATATCCCCCCCGGCGTCACCATCCATTTGCATACGGAAAACGGCATGCTGGAAGTGGGACCAACCCCGCCGCCGGACCAGGTCGATCCTCTGCTGGTCAATGCCAGCCGCCAACCAATATCGGAGCTCCCCGGCGCTTCTTATTTCGACAGCGGCCTCTCTTTTGCCATGATGCGCGGCGGACATTTGGACACCACCATCATCGGGGCCTTGCAGGTCAGCCAGGCGGGAGATATTGCCAGTTGGGCTGTTCCGGGAAAGACGGTCCTCGGGGTCGGGGGAGCCATGGATCTCGTGGTGGGGGCTAAACGGGTGATCGTCGCAACGACTCATCAAACCAAAGAAGGACAGCCAAAAATTCTTCCGGAATGCACCCTCCCCTTGACCGCTCGTGGCGAAGTGGACGTGTTGGTGACGGAACACGCGGTGTTTCACTTTAATGAGGGAAGGATGATTCTCGTAGAAATCGGGGATCACCTCGATTTGAAAGAATTGAAGTCCATCACCCCGGCGGATTATGAGATTCACCCACAACTTACCGTAGTGGATCGTTGGGAGGGAGTTCATTGAAAGGAAAACCTGTCAAATTGGGTGTTTAAACGGGAGGGAGATTCAGCCATGACGGAAAAGAAAACGATCCTGACGGAAGTAGTGGATGGTATGGGAATCATCACAATCAATCGCCCGGAAGTGCGGAATGCCTTGAACTCCCAGGTGATTCGGGAGATAAGGGAGGTTCTTCAAGGATGGCGGGACAACGAACAGGTTCAGTTGGTGGTGTTTACCGGGGCAGGGGAGCGGTCTTTTGCTGCCGGAGCGGATATCGCCCAACTGAACCAGCGAACCTTTCGAGACGGATTGGCTGGGGTCCTGCAGGGTTTGTTTGATGAGATCGAGCAGTACGAGAAACCGACCATCGCTGCAGTCAACGGTTATGCGTTGGGGGGAGGATGTGAGTTGGCCATGGCATGCGATCTGCGGATTGCGCAGGAGAATGCCAAGTTCGGCCTTCCAGAGCTCAATTTGTCCATTATCCCGGGAGCGGGCGGAACCCAACGGTTGGCCCGTCTGGTGGGAAAAGGACGGGCGATGGATATGATCTTGACGGGGACCGTGATCGATGCCCGGGAAGCGGAACGGATCGGCCTGGTATCCCGAGTGGTCAGCCAAGGGCACCTGATGGAGGAGGTGCGAAAAGTAGCCGAAGCGATTCTTTCCAAAGGTCCCTTGGCGGTCAGATTAGCCAAGATGGTGGTCCATACCGGCTTTGAAACGGATCAGCGAACGGGATTGATCCTTGAAAAGTTGGCCCAATCCCTCTTATACACAACGGAAGACATGCGGGAAGGCACGGCCGCGTTTCTGGAAAAACGAAAGCCTCGGTTCAAAGGCTGCTAACGGCGCAGCTATCCGAAATTTGGCATGAATCCGGAGATCATCCTCTGTGAAATGGGCGATACGGATAACGAAATTCTCCCAAAGGAGTGAATCGCATGTTTGACTTCTCTTATTCGGAAGACCAACTGTCTGTTAAGAAGCTGGTACGTAAATTCGTGGATCGGGAAATCATGCCAAACATCGAAAAGTGGGATGAAGAGCAATACTTTGAAACCAGCATCATCGATAAACTAGCCGATCTCGGACTCATGGGTGTCTGCATCCCGGAAAAGTACGGTGGCCAAGGCATGGACTACATCACCTTGGCTATCGTCTGTTCCGAACTGGAGCGCGGAGACACCGCCTTCCGAACGCTCGTCTCCGTTCACACGGCGCTGAACAGCATGACGCTGTTGCAATGGGGAGACGAATTTCAAAAAGAAAAGTAT
>NZ_JANRHH010000053.1 GCF_030433435.1 Polycladomyces subterraneus | reverse complement strand
ATTCGGGGGAGGATGTCACGTGAACGACTTTCAAAAACATCAATTCATGAACACAGGAAAAAAGGCCACCCCGTGACTTGGAGTAATGATACGGGGACGTCTTGGCCGCAGGCTTCAAAACAATGCATTGGTGGCCTCATCAACCACTTTGGGCGTACCGGTGACGATCGACAACAGATATGGTACGGTCACGATTTGCGGATAGAAAAATCCGGGTGCGGGTGACAACACCTTGACCACGATCCGGGTGTCGTCACGTCCATTTTCCACTTTTACCAACTGAAGCCGATAACCCGCATTCGGTTTTTCTCCCAGGGTGATCAACAAATAACGACAGTTGTCATAATCGTATAAGTGCGCTCCTTTTTTCTTTTTATTTTGCGACAACCACCGCAAAACCGGAGACGGCAATCGCTGCTCTTGTTGGCGGGTGATCAGTTTGAATCCCATGGATTCTTTTCTCTCTGACATCCTTTCTCCCCCTTCTATCCCAACTCCGTCGGACGAATGGTATAGGAAACTCCCCGCTTCGCTTGGCGCACCGCTAAATATTCGGCAAATGTCCAATTGCGGAAAAAATCTTCCGCTGCTTGTCTGCCTGCTTCATATAGCAATCGCCGTTTTTCCTTGGAGATATGAAAGTCAGTCATTTTGACGTCTAGCGTTGGAACCAATATCGTCCGCACCTTTTCCTGATCCTTGAGATAACGGTTGTCATGTGCCTCCATCATCGTCAAAAAGAGTGCCCGCAATAAGGAAATCGGGCCGAAAATGTGATGTTCCTCCGCACTTAATTCGGAAACGAGACGAAAACCGAACGTGGGCCATCGCGGTTTTTCCTTATCGAACAACCAAACCGGGAAATTGCTAAGGATGGCACCATCGACAATATAGCAGATTTTTTTGGATATCTGGTTGACCACTTTCACCGGATCAAAAAAGTACGGGATACTGCAACTCATCCGAACTGCCCGGGCGACGGTCAATTGGTTCGGATCATACCCATAGTCGCTGTAATCATGAGGGAGGACCATCAGGTTTCCTCCACTGATGTCTGATGCAATGATGGTCAATTCGCACTCTTTCAGGTCTGCAAATGTATAGACACCCCGACGGGCCAACAGCTCACCGATCCACTTTTCCAACGAGTCACCTGGATACAATCCCTTGTGAATCCATAGCCGTAATGCAGGACCTATATACGGGATCCGATGGTACCACGTTTTGGGCATGAACTGCAGGAAATCCTGTTCCATCATCAGTGCATGAATGTCATCGGCACGGTAACCCGCCGCCAACAAAGCAGCGATGATGGATCCTGCAGACGTACCCGCCAATCGCTTCCATCGATACCCTTTCTCCTCCGCCACTGCCAGGGCTCCAACCAAACCGACGGCTTTCACCCCACCGCCCTCAAATACCGCATCGGCCCACACGGTCATCCCTCCCGATTGCTCCTGGTCTATCTATATGTGTCGCGGAAAAGAAAAAACCTATGGAACCTCATGGAACCTCATTCCATAGGGTTTATGACAATGTGAAACGGGAGCCGCATATCCCGCCTTCTCTCCATCGCCTGACGGCAAGAGTCGCTCGGCAGGAAAACGGCTCCCACTTGAAGGAATATTAATCCACCCTTTTTTCTCTTTCCCCGTCCGGATCCGCTTCTGAAACCTCGTCAGCCTCTTTGAGCGCCCGCAGCTCTGCAATCCGTTCCGGATTTCGCTGGAAATATTCCACCAGATATTCAATGCACGTGATGGAATCCCAGCTGAGATGATGTTCAATCCCCTCGACATCCTGGTAGATCTTCTCTTCACTCACACCGATGAGGCGCAGGAAATCCTCCAAAAGATCGTGGCGGTCCACCAACCGTTTACCGATTTTTTTGCCTTTCGGGGTGAGTACCAAGCCGCGATACTTCTCATATACCAAGTATTTGTCTTTGTCCAGTTTCTGCACCATCTTGGTGACGGACGAGGGGTGCACGTCCAACGCTTCGGCAATGTCGGAAACGCGCGCATAACCCTTCTGATCGATCAATTTGTAGATATTTTCCAAATAATCCTCCATGCTGGGTGTCGGCATGCGAATCCTCCCCTGTCCGTCGTATCCGTTCTTTTTGTGAAGCACATTTATTTTACCACAAACTTGACCATTGTGAAGAAAGTTTCTCATCAATGTCACAGCATGATAGACTGGCATGATCCTTTTTCGTGGGAAATATCCTGTGCATCGATCCCCTGTCTCGCGCTACTGCCCTAGAGTAGAACGCGAGCAAAAAGTACGCTGTGCTGATAGGAATTTCCCGCTGAATCATTCCTGCTATTTTCCGGTTCTCCGCTCGGTCGGGATTCGAATTCCACTCGCTGGATAACTTTTTTGCCGCCTGGCGAAAGGACCAGACACATCCTGGTTACGCTGATCCTTTGACTGCCATCCTTACGGCTTTCACTAGCTGGCGTCCCAGTTGCTCCAAGCGGTGCTGTAATTTTTCATCCTTCAGCGTGCCGTCCGGTCGAAACGCCTGATAGGACTGGGGCACCGACGGCATGGACGGCAGCGGCCACGCATGCAGCGTGCGGCAAATGATGTTCAGTGTGTTGAGCGTGTTGGTCGCACCCAGCGCACCGCCTGAGGTCCCAACCAAGGCGACGAATTTTCCTTCCAATTCCCGTGCCCCGATAAAATCGAGCGCATTTTTGAGCGCCCCAGATACACTGCCGTGATACTCCGGCGATCCGATTATGAACGCGTCGGCTTCCATCATCCATTGTTTGAACAGGTGCACCGATTCCGGATAAGTGGATTCATCCTCACGGCAATCGTACACCGGCAGATTCAATTTGCGCAGATCGACCCGTCGCACCTCGGCTCCTTCGGCTTCTGCGGCTTTTGATACGATCTCCACTGCTTTCCTCGTCGTGGATTCCGGATTCATACTACCGGATACGGCAACGATGTTCATCAGCTCCACTCCTCGATTAAAAACAAATTATCATCATGAATAGTTTACAAAATACATCATAGGGAAGCCAGCCGTCCCCTTGTGGGCGGTTCGCTTCCCTTTCTCACATTCCGTCAGGCGGTGCGGGGGTGTTCGTCGGCGACAATTGTGGTCCGTACTTTTGTTCAATTTGTTGACGCACCTCTTGGAGCGACTTCCCCGCTTCGAATCCCTTTTTGGCGTCCAACACCACATGGACGCAAATCTCACACCCGGAACCGTGCACATTGTACTCCAGTTGACCGTTTGCTTTTTTCCCCGCGATAAAACAACTTTTCACGCTTTTATGCCCCAGTGATCCACATCCGCAATAGCACGGAATATACTGAAGTTGATCCGCGTTGGCCGCTGCAAAGGCATACGCCTCCCGCACATGTGGTACCGTCGATTGTTCGACAAACGTTGGCATGGCTTGTCCTGAAGTGTGCCGCTCATGCCCGCTCGTACCACTCTTCGCATCGGTACCAGCAGCGCAACCCGAGGCAATAAACATGAGTGTAGCGGTCGTTCCTATCCACCACCGTTTCACCCGTTTATACGCTCCTCTCCAATCCTGTCGTCCCCCATGATAATCGTGACTTGCCCCATACGGCTAAAGTACCAAAGGGACTCCCTTTGGTCGCCATGGGCTTTTCGCTTCATCTGGCGTGCAACCCACATCCATCCACGATGGCCTCGTCCAAGTTTAACGCGTTTGGCTCACATAGTAGTTTTAAGTGTTTTCACATTTCATAGCTTGATTGTACCAAAATTCTGTCGGATTTACGAGAGGGCTGAAGCCACCTTTGTCAACGCTTCTGCCCAACGATCCATCGTTCAGTCTGCGGCACTATCCTCTGCTTCCATTTTCACTCAATCTCGTGTGCTACTACAGAGATGTAATCGACCATAACGAAACCGCTCTTGATCGAGATGGCGACCACCATGTTTTTGGTGAGGGGCAATGGAGGAGGAACGATGGTGAAAAAGGTAAAAAATCGCCTGGGCTTTCTATTCGGGGGGTCTACCGTAAGCGGCGTTTGGCCCAACAGCCTTCCGTTCCTCCCCAAATAGGCGACGTTGGCTACGGCGCGTGCCCCCGCCACTGGTGAGTGGTTCATCACACGAAAGCGAAGGTAATATGCGCATTGCCGACTAAAGGGCCCTTTTACCACCTGATAGATCAGTCCACCGGGACCCATGGCGACGGAAACGTCTCCCTCCGCCATCGGATTGGCCACCAGATAAGCCTTTTTGCCGCGCCAACGATGGAATCCGGAGGTGAAATTGCCGTTTGTCAAGATGTTTTGACCGTTGCAAGCCAAGGTGATCCCCTCTTTTCTCATCACTATCTCACATTACAATATATGCGGATTGCCGCACGTTCCCTTGGACTCCTGGTAAAAAAGGCTCGTCTCCGTCACTCGTATCATTCCGTTTTCACAACAAAGATGATACAATACCATCAACAGAATCATGCTAAGATTTCGCCGACCTTGGTTGGAAAGGAGGGATGGTTATGTTCCATCCCCTCTCCTCCGGGTCGGCTTTTCTTTGATAAAGGAGTGACGTGTTAACATGAATCGAATGATCGAACTTGACGGTGAACATTTAACACTGGAAGCGTTTGCGGAAATCGTGCTTCACCGGACACCTGCCGCCTTGAGCGATGAAGCGATCCGACGCATGAACCATTCCCGTGTGATGGTGGAACGCCTAATCGAGAAAAACCGGATCGTCTATGGCATCACGACCGGATTCGGCAAAATGTGCGACACTGTGATCGCACCAGAACAATCCGAACTGCTGCAACTCAACCTCATTCGTTCCCATGCGTGCGGCGTTGGTGAACCGTTGCCGGAGGAAGCGGTTCGAGGCATGATGCTTCTTCGAGCCAACGCACTAGCCAAGGGATACTCCGGAGTCCGTCCCGACGTGGTGGAATGCCTGATCGATTGGTTAAACCTTGGCCTCCATCCTGTCATACCCGCACAAGGTTCGCTCGGTGCCAGCGGCGACTTGGCCCCCCTCGCACATATGATCCTGCCCTTGCTCGGATACGGGGAAGTGTGGGTGAACGGCAAACGGGAACCGGCTGAAGCAGTCTGGCGCGCGCAGGGACGGTCTCCGCTGCGGTTGGCAGCCAAGGAAGGACTAGCGCTGATCAACGGTACGCAGATGATGACGAGCCTGCTCGCACTCGGACTGTTACGAGCAAAACAGTTGATCTTGGCCGCCGACATCATCGGGGCGATGACGATGGAGGCCTTGCGCGGTATCCCACACGCCTTTCATCCCCTCCTGCACGAGGTACGGGGGCAAATCGGACAAATCACCACCGCGGCCAATCTGCGCGCCCTGTTGACGGACAGCGCCCGAGTGACGCAGCCGGGCGAAATACGGGTACAGGACGCTTACAGCCTGCGGTGCATGCCGCAAGTCCACGGTGCATCCAAAGACGTATACCACTATGTGGAAGGTGTGGTATCCCGCGAATTGAACGCTGCAACCGATAACCCCCTCCTCTTTCCGGAAACGGGGGAGGCCATCTCCGGTGGTAACTTTCACGGCCAACCGCTGGCGTTGGCGGCTGATTTTCTTGCCATCGCCATGGCGGAGCTGGCCAATATCTCGGAGCGACGTACCGAACGGCTGGTCAACCCGCAATTGTCCGGATTACCCCCCTTTTTAACCAACCAAAGCGGTCTGCATTCTGGATACATGATCCTGCAATATGTAGCCGCCTCTCTCGTCTCCGAAAACAAGGGTCTCTGCCATCCGGCATCGGTCGATTCCATCCCCTCCTCAGCCAATCAGGAGGATCACGTCAGCATGGGAGCTACAGCCGCTCGTAAATTGCATCAGATCCTGGACAACGTGACCCACGTGCTGGCCGTCGAGTATGTCTGTGCGGGGCAGGCGTTGGAGTTTGCAAAACAGCAGTTGGGAAAAGGAACACAGGCGGCATACCGATTGCTGAGGCAACACATCCCGCCGTTGGTGGACGATCGGGAGGGCCATCGTGACATCGAAACAGCCGCCCGATTGATTCGGGACGGCCGGTTGGCGGAAGAAGTAGGGAAAACGGTGACGATTTTGCTGTAGGTCTGTGTTGAGACTCACACACTTGCATGAGTGGGTTTCTTGGGGAGATAGCGTCCCGTTGGGACGATGACGAAATATGCCTGGAAAGAATTGATCCGCCCGGGCTCGAATGAAGTAAAATATATAAAAAACTAAATTAACGGAATTGGGAGAGAAACTGGCTTAAAATTGTAAGCGTCTACTAAGAGGGTTCATACTGTAATTCCTAATTTGGAAAAACAAAACAAACCCGGTACCATACAGGAAGTCGGGTTTTTACCCCGTGGAAAAAGGAGGAAGTAGCTACATGGCACAGCAAGGCAAGAAAGGGCTAGTACGAGAGATTAGTCTATTTCAGGCAACTTCCATTAATATGTCGCAAATGGTTGGTATTGGCCCGTTCATTACCATCCCGCTCATTTTGTCAACCATGGGTGGGCCTCAAGCCATTTTTGGTTGGATTGTAGGCGCGATTTTTGCGATTGCCGACGGCCTTGTATGGAGTGAACTGGGTGCTGCCATGCCCGGAGAAGGTGGTTCTTACATTTATTTGCGTGAAGGTTTTCAGTACCGTACTGGTAAGTTAATGCCGTTTTTATTTGTGTGGTCTACACTGATTGCCACCCCGATGATCATGTCCACAGGCATGATTGGTATGACAAACTACCTAGCTTATTTTTGGCCTGAGATGACTCCGATGGATAAGAAACTGATAGCGGTGGCAATTACCGTCATTACAGTCGCCCTTCTCTACAGGCGAGTCAACTCGGTCGCAAAAATTATCGTCGTACTTTGGAGCGGTATGATTGTTACTGTGCTCTTGATGATTATTGCGGGCGCTACGCATTTTAACCCACATCTAGCGTTTGCCTTCCCGCACGATGCGTTTGATCCGAATAAGTTCCTCGCTGGACTTGGGGGAGGAATGCTCATCGCGATATACGATTACATGGGTTACTACAACAGTTGTTACCTCGGTGACGAAATCAAAAATCCGGGACGGACCATTCCACTCTCCGTCATTCTCTCTATTGCCGCCGTCGCTGTCATCTATATTGCTATGAACCTTGGCATCATTGGTGCGGTCCCCTGGCAAGAAGCGATGAAAAGCGCCAATGTTGCAACCCTTTTGATACAAACCGTTTGGGGGAAGACAGGAGCTACCATCATAACCCTCCTCATTTTATGGACAGGGTTTGCTTCCGTTTACGTGGGTCTGCTTGGCGCATCTCGAATTCCCTATCATGCTGCCATTGACGGACTGTTTTTCCGTAGTTTCAGCAAGGTTCACTATCGCTATCAGTTCCCACACATCTCTTTGTTTGTTATGGGGTCGGTAACCGCAATCTGTTGCTTCTTTGATCTCAGCCAAATCATCAACACACTGATGGCGGTTTCAATTGTGGTGCAGTTCATGGGGCAGATTGTTGCCTTAACCGTATTGCGTAAGCGGCAACCACATCTAAAAAGACCGTTCAAACAGTGGTTGTACCCGATTCCGAGCATCATAGCGTTTATCGGTTGGGCGTACGTGTTTTACTCCTCCGGCATGCAAGCCATAGAGTGGGCCATTGGGTGGACAGTGCTTGGCATCGTTGCCTTCCTCATCTGGGCCAAGGTGGAGAAGCAATGGCCGTTCGGGCCTAAACAGATTACCGAAAACTACCTGCACCATGAGGATCCGGAACCGAATGAATCGGTAATGGGGCTACGTAGTAAAACAAGTTCATCACACTGATTCAAAACACCTGTATTACATGAGGGATTTTAGATTTGAGGATGTATGTAAATACAGGGAAGCGGAGTAAGTGGCCCGATTAAACCCAAATCGTCTCTTACCACGCCACGGAAGGCGGGAGTTTAAGGGAGTTCCCTCTGACGGTCCGCCCTTCATAATAAGAAGAAATGAAAAGAGACCCGCCCAGGGCCTCACCCTGGGCGGGTCTCTTTGTGGTGGCGAAAAAGAAGGTGTGTCACTGTTTGGTGCGATGGCCGTGAGCTATAATTAAAAAAATAGAAATATTCAATCAAATGCAGGGGGTTTTTATGTCTATCGACAAAGAGATCCGCGTCGTAGTGGGAGCCGGAAGTTTCATCAACAATCCGGGGTGGATCCACACCCAGGAGGAGGAGCTCAATCTCCTAAAACGGGAAGACTGGATCCGGCGCTTTCAACCCGGAAGTGTCACCGCCATCCTGGCCGAACATGTGTGGGAGCATCTCACCTATGAAGAGGGAGTACGTGCGGCACATATTTGCTTTGAGTTTTTGAAGCCGGGTGGTTATGTCCGCTGTGCCGTGCCGGACGGTTTTTTCCCTGACCTCGAATATCAGCGTATCGTGCAGGTGGGAGGACCGGGACCGAAAGACCACCCTGCTGCCAGCCACAAAATCGTGTACAATTACCGCACGTTGACGCAGATGTTTGAAGAGGCCGGCTTTGAGACGTCACTTTTGGAATACTGCGACGAAAACGGACAGTTTCATTACCGCCACTGGGATCCGGATGATGGGAAAATCTTTCGTTCGCTGCGCTTCGACCACCGCAACAAGGACGGAAAGCTGAGATCGGTGTCAATCATTGTGGATGCGATCAAGCCGCAGCAAAAGTGAATAGTAGCTGGGATGAAGATATTATAAAAATCAGAAACATCCGCAAGGTTAAAGCCTCGGATTATTTGGGGGTAAGACTACTAAACCTGCTACTTTTCAGTAGTCTCACTAAGAAACCACCCTCGGGTGGTTTCTTACTTTAACAACTCTCGACGAATCAGCATATTTCCTATTGATTCCGTAACTATCTATGTCCGCTCAATTAGATTAGTGGATATTGATCTACACAAAAAAAGACTTTAACCGAGGCTTCTCGGTTCTTTTCTCCACATCGTTGGAATACAAACTTACGCCATAGGAACCACGTTCTAACTTCCATTACCCACTTTCCAGTAGTCTCAGTGGAACGGTTGCCACGTTAATGTTATTATACAGTTTAAATAGCTCAACAAATCAATATTGAACATCGATTCCGTTTATTCCAGGCATGACATGATACACCATGATCATCAGGAGGTGACTTTTGATGGCCGGTACCGGTTCGGGATCGAAGACGACCCAATACAAAACCCTTTTTTTGATTAGCATCGCGTTGGGGACGCTCCTCAACCCTCTCAACTCCTCCATGATCTCCATCGCCATCCCCCGCCTGCAGGCAGCCTTCCACCTGGATTTCACCGTGGTTTCCTGGATCATCTCCTCGTTTTACCTGACCAGCGCCATCGCCCAACCGGTGATGGGAAAAGTGGCCGACCAAATCGGACGAAAACGTGTCTTCCTCATCGGGCTGTTGCTGGTAGCGGCTTCTTCCCTCATCGCTCCCTGGGCGCCCACCTTCGGATGGCTAATTACCCTGCGCATGGTTCAGGCTGTTGGCAGCGGGGCCATCTATCCGGCAGGAATGGGGATGGTTCGGCACCATATCGTCAAAGGTCAGGCAAAAGCACTGGCCTTCCTGGCCATCTTTTCTTCCGCCTCCGCCGCCTTTGGTCCCACTATCGGTGGGCTGTTGATACATACTCGGTTGGCGATCTTGCTGGTAAAGCAGCCACAATTGACGACAGGATATTACCATATCCGCCACCGTTTGTGTTTTTTGTGAAGATGCCTCTTAAAGAGACACTAGCTTGATGACAAACCCTCGACAAAATCGCAAAGCTTGCTATATTTTATTTATTTTTAATTTCAAACTCTTCAATCGCCTTATGAACATGAAACTCATTTGGTGTGTTCCATATGGCAATCATCTTATATAAGCCGGACTCCTTGGGATACGGAATAAAGGGATAACCATCCTTCCAAGTTGAAACCCGAATCTCTTCATTCGTTTTTTCATCCATCACATGAACCTCGTTTGGAATAGGGGTAATGTTTATTTTAATGTACACACCTGAATCGTTGACTAACGCCGAATATTCAGGCCCTTTTTTTAATGTGACTTCACGCCCCTGCTCATCTATAAAGTGGACTCTCTTGAAATCGGTAACCGGTATTTTGTGTTCCTGCTTGTTAACGCCTTCTTCACTGCACCCTAAAAGTACTACAAAAAACAAAATGGAAATTGACTGCAATAACCCCAATCGTTTCATCCGCCGACCTCCTTGTTCCCATGAATTAATTAACTATCCACCAGAAATGTCCCAGTCAACTTGTCGGATTGAAATGAAAAAGATTTCGAAGGAAGGTTTCTCTATGTTCAGGATGAATACCTTCAGAGAGTTTCAACCGAAGACGGTCAACATAGATGACCTTATCCCTCGAGTTCATCTGCTGCGGGAAATCAACGAAACCATCGACTTTTCGCTCATTGCGGAGCCTTCGTTATGCTTGATACAGGGGGATTGCCAAAGTCAAAGAGCAATGCCTCCTGATTGCCGTAGCCCAAAACCATCAAAAAATGGCCTTGCTCTCGAAGAGAGGAAAAGGCTTTGTGATCCAATTCATTCTGTTTATTTCCCTAAAACATGCAACCCCTGGCTCTTTTCACAAGAAAAAGTGCCAGGGGTTTGTCAACAATCTCATGCCTCTTGAAGAGGCACTTTTTTGTCTTAATTAATAACTAGTAACAGAATATCCCTTCTGTTACGATTCGGATATATGGAGATCGTTCACCACTTCGATAGGTGTTTCAGTAATCGACCCAGACGATCCAACTTCCAAACAACGAGAGTGTCCCCTGGCCTCACGTAATCCAGGGCCTCCTCCAACCCTTTACGGGCAAAAATTTAGATCCAATCCATTAAATAATGTACTTACGTACAGAAACGAACTCCGTCAGGGTTGACTAGATTGGTAAATATATCCCGATCAAGGTAACGTCCAGAGCTATTGACCATGACGATGCAGGATCTTGCCCTCCATTATACAGGCTGCGCCTGCTTTTGTTGGTTGGCATGTTGACGAAGAACGTGCTTCATCACTTTGCCCATGCTGTTTTTCGGAAGTTCCTCCACAAATACGACTTCATGCAGGCTGTGATCGGGCAAATACCGGCGGACATGGGTAATGATCTCCTCTTCGGTGATCGAACTCCCTTCTTTCCGAACAACATAAGCCCGGGCAAGCTCGCCCCATACCGGATGTGCGACACCGACCACAGCAGACTCGGCCACTTCCTCTAACTGATTGATGACCGATTCCACTTGTGCCGGGAACACATTTTCTCCGTTGTAGATGATCATGTCCCGTAGCCGGTCGACCACGTACAATAAACCGTTCTCGTCCATCCAGCCCACATCCCGTGTATGGTACCAACCATTTCGAATCACTTCTTGGGTGGCTTTCTCCATATTCCAGTACCCTGCGAACATCAATGGCCCCCTGCAAACCACTTCTCCGATTTCACCTGGAGGCAATATTGCGCCTGTGTTGGGATCGACGATTTTTATCTCCGTCAAATATACAGCTTTTCCCGCGGATTCGCATGTCTCCAGACCATATTCCGGCAGCCAAAAGGTGGCGGCTCCTGCATACTCCGTCGCACCGTACACCTGTATTACCTGATACCCGAAATCGTACATCCCCCGGATCAACTCCGCCGGCACCTTGGAACCGCCACAGATGATCATGCGAAGGGAAGGCACATCTACATCCTGATGCTTCAACGACTCATACATATAGTTCAGCATCGACGGTACGGAAAACATCATGTTGATCTTCTCAGCATGGAGGAGATCCCAAATCTTCATGGGGTGGAATTGGTCGCTCACGACCAGCGTAAAGCCACGAACCAGGGCACAGACGGGAATGACCATGCCACTGATGTGGAACAATGGGGTAACCACCAAAAAACGATCCCGATACCGCCAATCCAGTGTAGTCGTGTTGGCAATGCTGCCGGCGAACAGATTGGTGTGGGTACATACAACCCCTTTCGGACGGCCGGTGGTTCCGGAGGTATAGATGATCAGGGCGGGATCTTCTCCGATCACATCCACCTGCGGCTCTTCATCGGGATATCCTTCAACCAATTCTTCCAAGGCGTCTTCTTCTACGTCCAAGCGAATTTCCTGCTGAATAAAAGGAAGCGTGCCCAACAAAGGAGTGACCTCATCAAATTCCCCGTCGTAAAACAGGATTTTGGGAGTGCAGTTTTCCAATATGTAACGAATTCCATCTGTTTTGAGCCGCCAGTTGATCGGTACCGTCACGGCGCCGATTTTAGCCGCAGCCATATAGATGATCGGAAAATGATGACTGTTTTTGCAAATGAGTGCAATCCGATCCCCTTTTTGCACCTGCAACTGGAGCAGGTAATGGGCCAACTTGTTCACGAACGCATTGTATTCCCGGTATGTCAACCGTTTTGTCGGCGATACCACAGCCTCCACATCCGGCGACAACCGCGCCCGGTGGCGAAGTAGCTCTCCAATAACGCTGACAGTCATAGGAACCTCCTTGGTGATTAGAAGATTTAATTATACTTACATGTTAATATATTAGCACCTGATTGTGAGCTGTTTAACCCATTCTTAAAAATTTTCTTGGTTCCCCCTTTTTCTATCTCAGATCGATGTTGTTTAATAGTAAATATCTTCCTGGAATACTGGTAAAATTGATTAATGTTGATCCGTAATTGTTTTGCTATAAATTCAACTACAGCAAAAGGAACACCGTCACCAGGCATACCCACACCGAATAAACTCAGTCGTATCAAGGGGTTTCGTCTTTTGCCAAGTTTGAAAAACGACATTGTGTCAATCTCAAACAGCCCATCAACAGCAGAAAAAAGCCCAGCAATAAAGCTGGGCAAAATCACAACAATGTGGTGTGTCCAACCCAGTTACCATCGTAACACCGACTGAGTTATTTCGAACTATACTGATATCTGCCCATGGAGGCGAAGGAGAATGAATAAACCCCTTGATTGGGGTGTAATCATAGTATTGGATCACTAGTTTCCCACAATTCTCCTCCACAAGTTAGTGGAGGTTTTTACGTAGTTAAACTCAAACATGGATCCCCTAAGGCCTCATTCTCCAAGGAGCCACTCTGGAAAAGAGTGGATTATAACGGCCTCATTGCTTCATTGGTCCATATCTTTGCGTTTTTCGGATGTGTTCTCTTCCCGTGATGAATCACGTTGGAACGAAGGAGTCATTGTGGAGAACAATATCAGGCCGGTTATTCCGATTCCAATTAAGATCCCACTCTCTATCGCCACACCAAAGATCAACAGCAGAATCAACACTGCCAGCAAACCAAAGAACTTGACAGGATGGTTCATGGATTACCCCTCTTTTTTTGACTTTTGGTTCCAGACTGACGCAAAACTCACCCTTTCTTATGCTGAACCCGACAACATGCGTTGACCACCCGTTCAGAATTTATGTTATGCGAACCCTTCTTCTGCACTGCATATCCCATCCTAGGCGCAGAAGCGCAATGGCTAGCATACTCTTTTTGTTGGATCATTTGTCCCATATGGGTTTACCCAATTGATTAAATTGCTGGCGATACCCCGTATAGAAAACTCCTTGTTTATGATACAGTTGGTTATTCAGAATGGTTTAAGATATGGTGAACCGGACTATAAGGTTTCATCGCAATATTAAAACCGACTGCAAACAGCAGTCGGTGTCAACCTACTATTTTTTCACAATGGGAATCTAAACCTCGGACCGATAGTGCCATTGTATCCTCCGGAGGATATACCTCCAGCTCAGGCGCTCCGGAGTGTTCATATCCTGTGGCGGGAAACCAGTGGGGCAACTCAGATTTTCCAGGCAAAAAAATGGCCGAAGAGATCTGGCCTACATTAAACTTCACTTTTTTTCTGTTATTCATTTTTGAACGGCAGTGGCGGCTGCGGCTGCAGCGGCAGCACCGGCAGCAGTGGCGGCTGCGGCTGCAGCGGCAGCACCGGCAGCAGCGGCGGCTGCGGCAGATCCTCCTCCTGCGTCAATAACGGACTTGAAAGTACTTCTAGCAACATTTCTGACAAGAGACGGGGTCTTCTTCGTAACCTTCAATAAAATTCTCCTCTCAATGAGATATTACATTCTATGAATCCCTTATTAGATTGGTTCTTTCTTGTAAGATTTATGGGTGTATCGTATTCCCAAAGAGCCGTTTGACAACATTGGCATCCCTCAAAGATCATAGTCTTGTAACGAACGAAAGAAGTGTTCAGCGGTGCTTTAGAAACCAGCCATTGAAAAGCATGGTCCTGAAATGAAGTATGTGATCCAACTATGTGGTTTATTTGGAACGCAAGCGCATAAACCTCCCTTTTTTATGCAATAGACAGGGAAGCACTTGAAACTGGAATCCTCCCCCTTAAAACCGCCAGAAATCTAAGCTTAACAGTGGTTTCGCCAGTTTTGCATAAAAAAATGAATTGGAACGTAACGGCAAAGCCCGTTTGTGAAATCCCTCAAAAAACCGCCCCAACCCCTTTTGTAACAGGGAATAGGGCGGTTTTTTTATAAGGTTTTAACGTTATGTAACGTTTTATGTCCTTACATAATTTTCCGATTGCATACGTTATACAGTCCTCTTTTGTTGGTTGAATGTCATTTTGGTCCGTTCCCATTTATCTTTAGCATAAAAGAGAGACTCTCGCATTTCTCCCAACGGAAGCGATGCTCCCGTTACCCCGTATACAAGGGTTTACAGCGTATACAAAAATCTATGTTTCATATGGGTTTCCCTATTGAGGCACAACCAGAACAACGATACTATTCGTTTTATCAAACGTCCCAATTACATATCAACGCCGTTCGAGATGGGAGAACAGATATTTTAAGATTATAACAGCTCCTGATCTGTGAGATCAGGAGCTGTTAATTTTCGGGGTAATTTTTTTCTCTGACTAGCAGCTTATTTATAGATGGTTGTAAATGGATCTTCATTTGATATGAGTGAGTGTACTATGATACAAGAATCCTTGTTCTAGAGTGTTTCCTGTCTCATCTTTTAGAGCCTACGTGACATCCTCCCCCGAATAAATTCGGGGGCATCCAATCAGGATGCGTACAGTTGAGCACTGTACTTCGGTTCAGTGACACCATGCCAACCAAGATGGTAAGACATGGCCACGGGCCGTGCCACTCGGCCACTACTCCCCTTGATGGGAGATACCTTGTAGGCTTTCTCGAAAATATTCAGTGCTCCGTTGATGTCTGCTTGCGTCTTCCAGCCGCAGGAACA